>JAHDBB010000357.1:3211-6753 GCA_020630635.1 Chitinophagales bacterium | reverse complement strand
GGTGATACCACTACTATCGGGGCTAGATCGTTGCAGTCTCTCCCCATAGTAACTGCATAGTTTGAGATTAAAAAAGTACCCTTTTGTCTTCACAATTGAACGAACAAAATTCTATTCATTCTTCTACTTCTCAAAAATTCTGTTCAAAAAACTGGCACTAAATGTTCTTTCCTCAACCACCTAGACCCGATAGCAGCGGCTATGGTGAAAGCGAGAGGCTAGAAGGTTTCGCAAGGCTTCACCATAATAGCGTATAGCGGGGAGACCCATTACGATGAAAGAGTAACAACCCTTCTCTCCAAAAACAATACTTTACTTCATTCTTTAGGATGAATACCACAAAATGAACCACAAAGGCCATCAACTCTAAAAAAATGATTTTGCAAAAATGTATAAATAAAAAACAAATATTTTCCTCAAAAACCGAACAAACGTTCATCATTCTCGTATTAATTGGTGTTAGATATAATTTTTATTAATATTTTTAAATAGGTATTAAAAAACAACATCATCATTTTATGAAATACGCTCTTACACTTTTTACTTTCCTTTCCATATTTTTTGTAAACAACACTTGGGCACAATTCTCTTGCTCACACGCCCACCACAATCACCAACACCTTCCTATTGCTCACCCTACTACACAAACTACTGAAGATTTAGACTTAGCTACATTTATAGGTCCACAAGATGGCACACCACAACTCTACAAAAGAGTTGAAATAGTTGTCAATGACAGCAAAGACTTTGAAGTCATCGGACAATTAGGCATTGGATTACAATGTGGATCAACTTTAAAAGAAAAAGACGGTCAAGACATCTTAGTCTTAGAAGTCTCAACTCATGAATTAGAACGCATTGAAAGCAGAGGTTTCCAAACCAATGTTTTAGTAGAAGACTTATCTACTTACTATGCAGAAAGAAACATGGCAGATTTGCCAAAAGCACAAGAAGCCCTCAAACAAGCCAAACAAGAAGCATTAGACAAAAATGCAGAAGTAGGGCAGGACTTAGGTTGTAATCCTTATAGTTTTGCTGTTCCTCAAAACTTCAAGTTAGGAAGTATGGGAGGATTCACTACGTACCAAGAAATGTTAGATGAGTTAGATTTGATGGCAAGTATGTACCCCAACCTTATCACGCCAAGAACACCAGCTCACAACTCTATTACCACTCACGAAGGACGTACCGTTTATTACGCCAAAATTTCAGATAATCCCAATGTAGATGAAGGGGAAGCGGAAGTCTTGTACACAGGTATTCACCATGCGAGAGAGCCACTTTCTATGATGAATCAGTTATACTACATGTGGTATTTATTAGAAAATTATGCAACAGATCCAACCATTAAAGATATCGTCGATAACACAGAAATGTATTTCATTCCTGTGGTCAATCCAGATGGTTACGTTTATAACCAAACTACCAACCCAAACAGTGGTGGTATGTGGAGAAAAAACAGAAGAAACAATGGCGATGGAACACGTGGGGTAGATCCAAACAGAAACTACGATTACAACTGGGGATACAACAATACAGGTTCAAGTGGAAGCTCTAGTGCGGATACTTATAGAGGTCCATCACCTTTTTCAGAGCCAGAAACACAAATTGTTAAAGCGTTTGCAGAAAGCCACAACTTCATAAATGCATTCAATAACCACTCGTACTCTAATTTAATGTTACACGCTTGGGGACACATCACCAACCCAACACCAGATGAAGAATTATACGATGAATTGTCAGAGCATATGTGCTGGCACAATCGTTACAGCTATGGAAATAGTTACTTAACAATTAACTATCCAACGAATGGAGATGCAAGTGACTGGTTCTATGGTGAACAATCAACTAAAAATAAAACATTGGGTTGGATTCCTGAAATTGGAAGTCCAGCAGAAGGAGGATTTTGGCCCTCTCCATCTTACATTGCACCACAATGCGAACGTCATACAAGAATGTCACTTTTAGCAGCATCAGCCGCTGCTAACTACGGTATTTTAAATGACTTGACTCCTTATGGTTTAACAGCTTCTAATCCTACTTTAGAATTTGGCGTACAACATATGAGTTTAGTTGATGGTAGTTTTACCGTTACCGTTTCTTCAAGCAGTCCTTATGTTCAAAACATTGCCAATCCTGTAATGAATACAGGAAATCTAACAGCATCAAATGCTGGATTGGTCTCAACGGCAATTACCTTAGACCCAAATACACTACCAGGAACAGCGATTGATTTTACAGTAACTTTAAACAATGGAGTTTACGATATACACACAAAAACAATAACGAAAGTGTACGACCCAACCATTGTTTTCCAAGACGATTGTTCTAATTTAAATAATTGGAGTAATTCAGGATGGGGATTATCGAATGGAACCATCACCGATTCGCCAAATGGCAATGGGAGTCAAGGTTTCCGTACCATTGCAACTTCTGGATCATTTGATTTGACACAAGCACAAAATCCTGTCTTAGAATACTATGCAAATTGGGAAATTAGAAAACTATTTGATTATGCTCAAATCGAGGCATGTACAGATGGTTCTACTTGGACCGAGTTGTGTGCTGAATATACAAAACCAGGTGCTCCTACCAATGAACAACCTACTTTGGAAGCCGTATATGATGGATTACAAAGAAGTTGGGTTAGAGAGCAAATAGATCTTTCTAATTATATCGGTGAATCAGAAGTAAGATTCCGTTTTATTATCGAAAATACTTCTAGCTCAGCTAGTTTAGATGGATTTACTTTTGACAATGTAACCCTTTATCGTGCGCCTGCTGGACATTGTGAAGATGGGGTACAAAATGCAGATGAAACAGGAGTTGATTGTGGAGGCGCAGATTGTATCGCTTGTCCTACTTGTACAGATGGCATTCAAAATGGAGACGAAACAGGAGTTGATTGTGGCGGTCCTGACTGTGGCATGTGTCCACCCGAATACTGCCCTGTTTACGATTTCAACACATACCCAATTATAAGTTACGATGCTGGTCAAGACTTTGGACCTTTCAACCTTCAAGATGGAGGCGCAACAGTTTATATGGAAGGCAATGCTTGGAAAGCAATAGAAGTAGATTATACAGTAACTCCTAATACTGTAATCGAATTTGAATTTAAGAGTACCATTGAAGGAGAGATTCACGAAGTAGGTTTCGACAATGACTTAATCGTAGCTCCTGACCACCGAATCGTGGTATATGGAAATCAAGGATATGGCGGAACCATTTCCAATGCAGGTTACAATGGTAGCGGCAATTTCCAAACCTTTGCCATTCCTATTGGTAATTATTTTACGGGTACTTACAAATATCTTGTTTTGACAGCAGACGATGATGCAAACGCAACAGGTAATGCATACTATAAAAATATCAAAATTTACGAGGACGAAGATGGCGATTTAGTTTGTGATGAGATTCCTTGTGTAGCAGGTGATGCATGTGATGATGGAGATGCTTGTACAACAGGTGAAACCTTCGATGCCAATTGTAACTGTACAGGAGGTACATTAGTTGATAGCGATGGAGATGGCGTTTGTGAT
>JAHDBB010000357.1:0-3111 GCA_020630635.1 Chitinophagales bacterium | reverse complement strand
TGTAACTGTACAGGAGGTACATTAGTTGATAGCGATGGAGATGGCGTTTGTGATACGGATGACCAATGTCCCAACATGGACGATGCAATGATTGGAATGCCTTGTGATGACGGAGATGTTTGTACAACGAATGATGTTTATGGAAACGACTGTAATTGTGCTGGAACATTCCAAGATAGTGACAATGATAACGTTTGTGACGCAAATGATATTTGTCCCAATGGAAATGACAATGCAGATATAGACGGAGATGGTACACCAGATGCTTGTGACACTTGCGATGGCAATTTGATCGGAATGGCGTGCGATGACGGCAATCCTTGTACTTTCGGTGAAACCTACGATGCCAACTGTAACTGTGGAGGTGGTACGTTAGAAGATGCGGATGGAGATGGTGTTTGTGACAATGATGATATTTGTCCTAATGGAGACGACAACATTGATATAGATGGAGACGGTACACCAGACGCTTGCGACACTTGCGATGACAACTTAATTGGTTTAGCTTGTGATGATGGAGATGCTTGTACAACGGGAGAAACCTATGATGCCAATTGTAACTGTGGAGGCGGTACATTAGTCGATAGTGATGGCGATGGTGTTTGCGACAATGATGATATTTGTCCCAATGGAAATGACAATGCAGATATAGACGGAGATGGTACGCCAGATGCTTGTGACACTTGTGATGGAAACTTGATTGGAATGGCTTGTGACGATGGAAATCCTTGTACCTTCGGTGAAACCTATGATGCCAACTGTAACTGTGGAGGTGGTACTTTAGAAGATGCGGATGGAGATGGCGTTTGTGACAACGATGATATTTGTCCTAATGGAGACGACAACATTGATATAGATGGAGACGGTACACCAGACGCTTGCGACACTTGCGATGACAACTTAATTGGTTTAGCTTGTGATGATGGAGATGCTTGTACAACGGGAGAAACCTATGATGCCAATTGTAACTGTGGAGGCGGTACATTAGTCGATAGTGATGGAGACGGCGTTTGCGATGCAGACGATCAATGTCCTGGAAGCGATGATACAGTTGATACAGATGGAAACGGTATTCCTGACGGTTGTGATACAGATGCTTGTCCTGCTTTAGACTTCAATGTTGATCCAGTAATCGCTTACGACTTAGGACAAGACTTTGGTCCTTCAGTTATATCAGACAATGGAGCGACAGTTTATATGGATGGGAATGCTTGGAAAGCAGTAGAAATCAACTACACTGTCACACCAAATACCGTTATTGAGTTTGACTTCAAGAGTACCTTAGAAGGAGAGATTCACGAAGTTGGTTTTGACAATGAATTGATTGTTGCGCCAGATCACCGAATCGTGGTATATGGAAATCAAGGTTATACAGGAGACTTCCCCAATAATTGGTACAACGGAAGTGGCAACTACCAACACTTCACCATTCCAATTGGAGCCAGCTTTACAGGAACCTACCAATATTTAGTACTAACAGCAGATGATGATGCAAACGCAGCAGGTAATTCATACTACAGCAACATCCGAATTTTTGAAGATATGAATGGTGATATGATGTGTGACGATGGTTGTATAGCTGGACAAGCTTGCGAAGACGGTGATCCTTGCACAATAGGAGAGACCTTAGATGCCAACTGTAATTGTGGAGGCGGTACGATTTTAGACAGCGATGGAGATGGAATTTGTGATATGGATGATATTTGTCCAAACCTAAACGACGCTTTAATTGGAACAGCTTGTGACGATGGAGATGCTTGTACCACAGGCGATGTATATGGTACAGACTGTAACTGTGCAGGAACTTACCAAGATGCCGATGGAGATGGCTACTGTGCAGCAGAAGATGCAGACGACAATGATCCTTGTATTCCAAATGTATTAGCTGGTGGTTGTGGAGAAGAGTTTTGTGAAGTCATCATCGAAGATAACTTTGAGAGTGGATGGGGCAATTGGAATGATGGTGGAAGCGATTGTTACCGATACAATGGATGGGGAACATCAGGCTCACGAAGCGTTCGTATCCGAGACAATTCAGGAATGGCTTCTTCAATGTACAGCGACCTTTTAGATCTATCAGCTTACAACTCTTTAGTCGTCAATTTCAATTTCTATCCAAACAGCATGGAGAATGGAGAAGACTTTATGTTAGAGATTTCAACCAACGGAGGTAGTTCATATACAACCATACAAAGTTGGACTTCTGGAGTGAACTTCACCAATGGAGTTTGGTACACAGACGAAGTCATCATCGACGGAATTACTCTAACAGGCAATAGCATGTTACGATTAAGATGTGATGCTTCTGCCAATGGCGATCAAATTTACATAGATGATGTCAAAGTTGAAGGATGTGGAGTCGCAGAAGGCAACTCAGGCAGCAGAATTGACAACTCACAAGTTCCATTTGTAGACAACATCAAATTGTATCCAAATCCAGCCGACCACTATGTACGCATCAACTTCAACGATTTATTATCATTGAACAGCGACATACAAAACATCAACATTGCTCTTTACTCAATGCAAGGAAAAGAAGTATTTGCAACGACGATTGATCCAACCAGTTTATATGACATAGACATTGCCCACTTAGTTGGAAGCCAAACCTACTTCATCCGAATTGAGTTAGACAACGGCACTATTTACACCAAGAAATTTATGAAGTTCTAAAATTAACATAGGAAAATTTATGACTCCTAGAGCAGAGATAGTTTAGTTTTAAAGTAAACCGTTCATTCTTTCTTAGAGTGAACGGTTTTTTCTTTTTAGGAGCGAAAGGTTCCTCTTTCATCGTATTGGAAAGTCCCGCTATCCGTTCTCATTCGTGCTGCCTTGTTTTTCTAAGCCAACGCTACTACACGAATACCACTACTATCGGGGCTAGCTCGTTGCGTTCACAACCCATATACATAAAGGCATTTTAATTTTAGATTTTTCAAAAAATCACTTGACTTCTCAATTTTACTCAATCCCGCAAGTCTTTTTGACTTGTGGTTATAAATGCAGGAAAGTCTTTTCGACTTTCGGAATCTAAAAGTAGTTTGCCGTTATGTATAGTAACTAAATAAACTTCACAAATTCCCATACACCATAATATAATTGGCAAAC
>JAHDBB010000356.1 GCA_020630635.1 Chitinophagales bacterium | reverse complement strand
CTTATATCTTTCTTTAAGATCTATGTATAAAACGCAAAATTAATGCATTTTGTTGGTTGATGTATAGCTTTTAACCAGAAAGCTATCAAATGTCGGCTGAAAAAATGCTTTTAACAGTTTTTATAAACTCAAAAACCATCTCGCTCCCAAAGGAACAAGATGGTTCATAAAAATATTCAACAATCTAAAAGTTTTAAAACTTAATTAATTTTTTAGTGATTTGAGCATTTTCTGTAGCGATACGCACCAAATAAATGCCTTTTAATAAGTCATTTCCGTCTATTTTTAGGTCATAAGTACCTGGACTATGTACATCATTCTCCACGATTACTTTAACAAGATGACCTGTACTATTATATATTTCGATATAAACAGGTGATTCTTTAGTAATCTTGTATTCAATATTAAATAAGTCACTAAATGGGTTCGGATACACTTTCAATTCTGGTTCAATAAGAGCAGTTTCATCTGATATGGACAAGTTCTGCTCAAATTTAGCCGTCGAACAGTCCTCAATTTCTGCCAAGAAACTTGCTCCTGTTTCTGTCTCAAAACCTGTATTTAAGCAGATATTTTGACCAGCTTGATAGACCACATTTTCACTTGCAGTGATGGTTCTGCTTTGTGATTTTATACTATATTCAGTGGCTGTTAAAGGTGGGTTTTGAGGATAATACGTCCAATTTGGATAATCCGAAACTTTCATATAGTTACCAAAATAATCAATACTGTATTTACAATTGGCTGCAACATCTTCCAATGAGTTATTCACAAAAATGGTTGAGCAGTGTTCATCTGATCCACAGCTATTGGTAACAGTCAGGCATACTTGATATGCTCCATCGTAAGGAAATATATAAGAAGGATTGGCTTGTGTAGAGCCTGCTCCATTGTGATCAAAGTCCCAATAATAACTATCTGCATTTGGATCAAAGCTCGTGAAAGGAATATAAGGAGTAGTAGAAGCATTATAAGAAAAACCAGCATTAGGAGGATTACAAACTTCAACTGTTTCACATTTTTGGGCTGAACAATCATTATAATAAGCCGTTAAACACACCGTATAAGTTCCATCCGCATAAGTATGATAGGTAGTGAGATCAGTAGAAGTACTGCCATCTCCAAATTCCCAAAGCACACTATTAGCATCACTCATAGAGCTAATGAAAGTGACAAAAGAGTTATTGGTTACATAAGAAAAAGACGGTTCTAATGAATTACCACAGCCATTGGAACAAAGCAAAGAAGATCGATAGGTAACTAATGCCATACGCATTCTTTCCCTTTGTCCTTGTGTAAATCTATCACGACAATTAGAGTAATCCATGTAATTTTCTATCATATCTGGTTGGTCTCCATTAAATACATTGCAACTATCATTAGGACTTGCATCATTAGGACAACTGTTGTGAATGATAGAACAGTTTCTAATTCTTGAGGTATCGACAGGAGTATCACAAACTCTATCTCCTGTTGTTGAACATAAGCTGTTTAGACAATAAACAGGTTCACCTGCACCATTATAATCTAGCCTAAAAGTATGATAAAGGTTTAAGTAATGCCCTGCTTCATGAGGTAAAGTTGTGTCATATAATAAGTTATCATATTCAATGAGGATACCATCATATGGTTGTCCATGAGAACTTGCAAGATAAGCTGATCCACCTATCCCATCTATACAGTTTCCATCGTCATCTTCTATCCATATATCTTCAAAAACCCATACATTCATGTAACTAGTAGGGTCCCAAATTGTAGCAGCCCTTACAAGATCTGCTTCTGTATTTCTACATAAGTCTGCATATTCATTATTTGCCCAGTAGGTTCGTCCAGTGGTTGAATTACCATTTGGGTCTATATTTGCTAGGCAAAATTGAATTCGAGTATCTGCACTTTCAGTATTAGTACCATTAAAAGCATCATTGAGATCTTGTAAAGCAGTATTTACTTGAGTTGCTGTGAGATTGGCTTCATTTCCTGGAGTGGAAGAAGTAGCATGAATCATATGAAATACTACAGGAATGGTATAAAGTGTGTTGTCTGGGCTGGTGTTAGAGGATTTAGCCAAGTTTCGTTTTCTTGTTTTTGCCAAAATCTCTTCTTCCATTTGATGATGTTTTTTTGCGTATTTCGCATCGTTTTGGAGGCGATATTGGTGGGCTTCGGAGGTGCCACACTCTAAATCTTGGGCTTTACTATGGCTGAAGGGGATTAACAGCAACAGCAGAGCGACATACATGAGAAAATAATTTGTTTTCATGTTTTATGTTTTTTTAGTTGAGAAAAATGGTTAAAAGGGGATATATTGATTTATGTAGATGCACTCCTGTACTTACTACAATGCAAAAGCATCCCAAATGCAAGCGATATTTTTCAGAAAATTGTCAGCACATAGCCATAAATCTCAAATAAACTTCATTTTTTTTAAACTAATATTTAAATTAGATGATGCAGAAAATGAAAATGGTGATATTTTGACATAAAAATAACGAATGACAAGCGTTCTGTCCTTTCCCAAATAGCCCCGAATGGATTAAATTTTAATCTCAAAATCCAAAATCCTAAGCGGTTCAGATTGTGATAGGTTCTGTCCTTTCCCAAATAGCCCCGATAGGAGTGGTATCCCCCTTGTAGAGCAAATTCACGAATTTGCTCTACAAGGGGGATGAGAACGGATAGCGGGACTTTCTGTAATGACGAAGCACAGAACCATTCGCTCCTCAATAAAAACTATAAATAATTTGATTTAAAGACGAGCTTCCCCTAAAGATTTAAACCTAACAACCCCAAACCTATGAAAATCAGAAACTGTATTACTCTATTAATTTTGATGGTCTATAGTCCTCAGATTTTTGCTCATTCAACTCCTACATTAGCCCATGCTAGTCCACAAAACCATTTGAGTTTTATCCAAAACCAAAATCAGTGGCAGGAGAATGTATTGTTTAAAATGGGATTGGGCGGTGTGAATACAATTTACTTAGAAGAAAAGGGATTGACTTTTGCTTATTATGACCAAGCAGATGTATCTCAACTGCACGATGTGACTCATGCTTCTTATAAAGACAGAGAAAACTTTTGTTTAAATGGACATGCTTACAGGGTCAATTTTGTGGATGCTCAAATACCAAAAATCAAGGGCTTAGAAAAAAGAAAGGAATATCATAACTACTTTTTGGGAAATGAACCTGACAAATGGGCATCCAAAGTCCCTTTGTTTAATACAGTTCTATATGAAAATCTTTATGAAGGCATTGATTTTAAAGCATACAGTACCAATAATCTTTTTAAGTATGATTTTATTGTTGAACCTCAAGCCGATCCCAACCAAATAGCTTTGGAATATGAGGGTTTTGATAGAATGCAAATAAAAGATGGTAATTTGTTGATTTTCACATCAGTAGAGATCATTGCCGAAAGTAAACCTTATGCTTATCAAATTATTGATGGAGAGACTAAAACAGTTCCTTGTCAGTATGTTTTAAAAGACAATACAGTAAGCTATGAATTTCCTGACGGATATGATGCGGATTATAAGTTGATTATTGATCCAGTATTGGTGGCAGGTACTTTGTCGGGTTCTTCTAATGTAACTAACTGGGGACACTCTGCTGCATTTGATGTAGAAGGCAATATTTATACAGGAGCAAGATGTTTTGGATCGAATTATCCGACCACTTCAGGAGCTTTTCAAGTTTCTTTTGGGGGAGGAGCTGTTGATATGGCTATTAGTAAATTGACACCTGATGGAACTGACCTAATTTATGCGACTTATTTGGGAGGTAGCAATGATGAGTTTCCCCATAGTATTTATGTAGATTTAGACCTCAAAACCCATGTATTTGGTTATTCTAATTCTACCAACTATCCTGTTTCAGAAGATGCTTTTCGTCCGATTAATAATGGAGGAAATGATATAGTGGTAACCGTTTTAAATCCTGAAGGAACTGAATTGGTAGGCTCTACTTATGTTGGAGGTGAAGGAGATGATGGGAATAATACAAGTAGTGTCAATTATGGTGATGAATATCGTGGTGAAATATACGTTGACTTTGATGGGAATACCTATATTGCTAGTTTCTCTAGCTCTACCTATTTTCCTGTTTCAGAAAATGCCGTACAAAATACTTTAGCAGGTAATCAAGATGGTGTTTTATTTAAGTTGAATGAAGACTTATCGGAATTATTATGGGCTACTTATTTAGGAAGCTCTGGGTCTGATATGTGTTTTGGATTAAGAGTGGCAGCAGACAACAGTGTCTATGTATGTGGTGCAGCAGGTAATGCCAACTTTTCTAGTGTGGCAGGAGGTGCCGAACCTAACTTTTCGGGTGGCTCTCATGATGCCTTCGTAGCACATATTTCCGATGATGGCTCAACTATGTTAAGTTCTACTTTTTGGGGAACGAATCAGCGAGATGCAGCCTTTTTTATTGATCTGGATGAAGATGAAGATATTGTCATTTTTGGACAAAGTTTAGGAACCATTGAACATTATCCTGCTACAGTTTATAGTCAACCCAATAGTAGGCAATTTATTACAGCTTTTTCCAGCGACTTATCTACTCTAAAGTACTCTACTACCATAGGTGGAAATCAAGAAGGTTCATTTGGAGGAACAGGTTATGGAATGGTTCCTGTGGCATTTATGGTCGATAATTGTGGATATATCTACTTTGCGGGTTATGGAGTTGGAGGAAGTTTAGAAACCTCTTCTGATGCAGTAGTATCTAATTGTGGAGGAGACTGTCAAGTATATGTTGGAGTATTAGATGAAGATGCAACAGGTTTATTTTATGCAACCTATTATACAGGTAATCATGTTGATGGAGGAACCAGCCGTTTTGATGATAATGGAGTGGTGTATCAAGCCTTATGCAATTGTGGTATCAATTTTAATGTTACATCTGGAGCTTGGGATCCAAGTTCTCCACCTGGTTGCGACATTGCTGTATTCAAATTGGACTTTGAAGCACCGGGTGTCAATGCGGTAGCCAATGCAGGACCCAAAGTAAGAGGCTGTGTGCCCTTAGAAGTCGAGTTTACCAGTCAAGGAAGTGTCGGAGCGAATTATCAATGGCTTTTTGGAGATGGTGAAGAAAGTACCGAAGCAGGACCAATCCATACTTATGAAGAACCAGGCGTTTATCTTTCTTTCCTTATAGCAGGAGATCCATTGAGTTGTAATTTGGTGGATACTGCTGTTGTCAAAGTGACGGTTTTAGAACCTGATCCTCCTACTATCCACAATGTAAGTATTTGTGATGGCGATCCATTAATTTTATCCATTCCAGAAGCAGCCGATGCTTCTTATGAATGGTCGGATGGAAGTGCCGAAACAACTTTGGATACAGAAGGATTGGCAGGAGTTTATTGGGTCGAAACCATCTTAGAAGAGTGCAATAAAATAGATTCTTTTTATGTAGGTTATGCCGATAGTCCCAATGTCGATTTAGGCGACGATGTGGTTTTGTGTGAAGGCGAAGAATATATGATTATGACCGATGGAACAGCCGAAAGTTATACTTGGCAAAACAATACAGGTGGTAGTACGTTTACTGCATTAACCACTGGCTTATATTGGGTGGAGGCGGTCAGTAATGGCTGTATCAAAAGAGACTCCATTGCGGTTACGTTTATTCCTGAACCCAATTTTGATTTGGGAGCCGATCAAACTGTTTGTATCAACGAAACGGTGATGTTGGATGCTACTTATACCGCTGATCCTGATGCGACCTATGAATGGCAAGATGGTTCTAATGGTTCTACGTTTATGGCTGAAAATGCAGGAACGTATTGGGTCGAAATTACCAACAGTCAAGGGTGTGCTAGTAGAGACAGTATGCAAGTTATTCATACTTCTCCTTCTACCAGTTTGGGAGACGATCTTGTTTTGTGCAATGACGAAACCTTTATGTTAGATGTCGGTGTAGGCGACCCTGATGCGAGCTATGAATGGCAAGACGGTAGCAATGATCCAACCTTTATGGTGACAGAAGCAGGAACTTACTGGGTGATCGTGGTGAGTGGAGAAGCCGATTGTCCAGCCAGCGATACCATCGAAGTACTCAAATATAACCCCAATCCCAATTTAGGAGCAGACCTTTTGATTTGTGAAGGTGAACCCACAATGGTCGATGCAACAGTGAGTGATCCAGATGCAACCTACACTTGGCAA
This sequence comes from Chitinophagales bacterium, assembly GCA_020630635.1. Lineage (GTDB taxonomy): Bacteria > Bacteroidota > Bacteroidia > Chitinophagales > UBA2359 > JAHDBB01. Next base: position 587 of record JAHDBB010000356.1, on the reverse strand, counting down.
GATGGAACCACAGGTGCAACTTATGAAGTATCTACCGCAGGAACGTATGAGGTAGAAGTCAACATCAATGGTTGTACCAAAAGCAGTTCTATCACAGTCGAAACCTATCCTCCTTTACCTGCTATCAATTTAGGCGAAGACCAAACATTATGCGAAGGTGAAGTAGCATTCTTACAAGTCCCAGATGATGGCAACATTTATACCTGGCAAGATGGTTCAGTAGGCAATTCATTTACAGCTTCCGAAGAAGGAATATATAGTGTAGAAGTCAACAACCAATGTGGTAAGTCAGACGATTTTATTGAGATCAAATACAGCGACTTTGAACGTGCGGAGAATCCTGTTTTGATGCCTACTGGTTTTACACCCAATGGCGATGGGATGAATGACATCTTTAAACCAATCCTAAGCGGTCTCATTGAATCCTATGAATTTATGGTCTTCAATCGTTGGGGACAACAAGTGTATGCGACCAGAGATACAGAGTCAGGTTGGGATGGATTTTATGAAGGCGATTATGCTGATTTAGGTGTTTATGTATGGATTTGCAATGCGGTTGTCACTACCTGTAAGGGTCGAGAAAGTGT
>JAHDBB010000355.1 GCA_020630635.1 Chitinophagales bacterium | reverse complement strand
TAAATCCTACCAATCAACAAATGTTTTGCCCAATCACCTGGTACCAAATTTTCATTTTGACTCCTTTTTCTTTTAATAGCCGACAAGGCTAAATAATAAGGTATTTCCTGTTTAATCAGTTGAAAAAACTCCTCCATCAACTCGCTTGAATCTTTATCTCCAATACGATTTATGGTATAAATGATATTGGGAACACCACTATGGAAAAAAGCCCGATGTAAGCCCAAGTTACCTTCACTCTTAAGAGCTTTTCCATTGCCACTATAACAGCTATCTAAGACAATCAAATCAGTGTGGAGTTGTAAAGTATAAGCTTCTTGCATAGGGAATAAATCCAATTCTTGCTGTTGGGTGTTATACAAAAGAATACCACATTTTTCAGGATTCTTTTTATCAAAATATCCATGACTAACAATCCAAATATATTGATAACCTTCTTGAATCTTTTGTTTAACCTCCTCTATATTTGCTTCTTTCTTCCACAAAAAAGAAGCGTGAGGAAAGATGTTTTGAATATTCTTAGCGGCCTCCTTTGAAGCATTCAATATAGCAATTTTTTCACCTTGAAATTCTTCGTCTTTTTCAAAAACAGGAACCACTCCCAAAAAAGAAGATGCATTGGCATAGACTTTCTTTTCGTATTGTAAAAGCAAACTAGAAGAATAGTGATAAGATATATCAAAATCTTCGATGAGGTAAGGTAGTAAAAAGTATTCTGTCGAAGGACGAGAGTGAATCAATGCTTCAAAAGGGATATTGTGTAAAAAATCATCAGGAATAACAATGAGTCGCTCTTTATCAACTAGATAAGATTCTACAGGCTGGATAAAAGTTTGATATAAACGATGAGCGTAAGTTGCAAATAAATCAAAATCAACAGAGTCTATTCCTTCTATAAATTTTTCTGTATCAAGCTGACAATTTTTTGGTTTTTTTAATGTTTCCAAAGCAAAATGAGTCTTATCCAAAACTAGTATAAAAATATGCTCTTGTCCAATAAAATAGGTCAAGATAGTAGTCGTAGTATCCAATCTCTCTTGTATGGTTGATAGATCAACAATAGAATCCGTTTCATACTTTAACTTATAATAATTGGGAGATTGTTCATGGATATGGTGAGTCAACACTTCAAATTCTTCCCACAATCTTTGTAGGGTTTGTTGTAATTCAGAAAGTTCAGTCGCTTCTGCCCGTAACATTTGCATTTTTACTTCCGTAATTGTCAACCTCAAGTTGGTTTCTTCCTCCAAAAGTGTGCTAGGTATATCTGTTGTAACTTTAGCCAGCGTATCACTAATAGATAAGCGCAAAAGCGTTGCATGGCTTTTTTCCATCAAATCATACGCAATTTTTTGATAGGCAGTAGGAAATCGAGACCAATAGGTCGTCAAGCAAAGTAGGGCTTTTTCATAGATAGCTCTTGCCTTATCAGACCAAGCAAATTTAGAGCTTTCAACATTGAAGTTTAATAGTAATAAATCCGCTACTCTAATCGCATGCAAATAAGTGTTGACACTAGCCAATAAGTCCTTTAATTGTAATTGTGCCTCATACTTTTTGAATAAAGCATTGGCTTTAAACTCCAATACATCAAACAAAGCACTAGAAACATTTTGGGGAGAAATATCAGGATTTCGCTCAATCGTCGAATCTTCAAAACTAGGAACAAGGATTTGAAGGGCAGTCTGATACTGTTGAAGGGCTTTGTCAAATTCTTCTAATTCCAGATGAAAATCACCCAAACGATAATAGACGATACCTATATTAGGATTTTGATAACCAAAAGTGTTGAATAAAATATCTCGGCTTTTCCAATAATAGTAATGTTGTTTTTCTCTGTCCTTGATTTTACCATAATAATGTCCCATATTTAATAGCAATTTAGCTAATTCTTGGGGTTTATGTTTCCACAATTTTTGGGCTTTTTTGAAGTAGGGCAAGGCTTCTAGTGGTTGATTATTTAATATAAAAGCATGACCCAAATTATTGTAAATAAAGGGAAGGAGTCTGGATAATGAATTCCAGTTATTGGCTTCATATTTTTGGTAAGTTTTTAAGGCATTGTTACTATAAAGTAAGAAATTAGCTTTTTCTCGTTTCTTAAAACAATTATAGCCCAAATTATTTTGAAGGAGTGTTTCTAAATATGCCCTAACTTCGGCACTCTCAATTTTTGCAAGATAAGTCTTTGCTGTATTGATGTATGTAGCTGCTTTATCATATTCAGATAATTCTGTAAAACACCTTGCTACATTGTTATAACATTGTGGAATCAAAGAAAGAGACTTGGGGACAAGTGTAAGACTCTCTTTCACAGCTTTGGCATGCCAGCCTTGAGCTTGAGGATACAAGCCTCTGTTGCTATAATAAATTCCCCAATTGGAATAATATCTTACACGAGCAGTTGGTAAGGTTAGGCATACCTTCTCCAATAACTCTGCTATTTCATGCTGTAAGTTTTGGGCAGCATAAAAGTAAGCATGTTCACAATATAAGGATACCAACTGATTTCCTTCTCTGACAAAAGCAACAAAATCTTTTTTCTCTCGATGTTCATTTACTTTAGCCAAAAGCTCTTTGAGTTGTCGTTTCATTGAATACAAAAAATGATTGAACAATAACCTGTTTCTCTACTCCTAGCAAAGTTTAAGAAATAGCCATGTTCTCATTTATGGAACCGACAAAGAGAGAAATGAATGGGAATAGTGACAATAGATTTTTTAGGAGCGAATGGTGAGATGCTTCGTCGAGCAGGAAAGTCCCGCTATCCGTTCTCATCCCCCTTGTAGAGCAAATTCATGAATTTGCTCTACAAGGGGGATACCACTACTATCGGGGCTATTGGAGCCTAGACAGAACGTCTTACAAACTGATCTGCTTTAGAATTTTGATATTAAAGATTTAATTTATTCAGGATCATTTTTGAAAGGACACAACCCTACCATTTAATACCCAAAAACCATATTTTCAACCCATTATAATAAACAAGTAACAAAAAAATATTTGAAAAAAAACATTTTGGAAGGTTCAAGGCATAAAAAAACCATAGAATTTTTATAAATTCTATGGTTTCAAAAAGGTGTTTTTTGGGGAAAAAGACTAAATCATCTCTGCACTTTTACCCACACGAGGCACTGTAGCATCCGCTTTACTCAAGATATGTAGCATCTGCAAATGCTTTTTAAAGGCCTTCCAAAAACTTTCATTTTCTTGATATTCCAAGCCAAATTCTTCTGCTGTCTCTTCTAAGATTTTAGTCAAAGCAGGATAGTGAACATGGCAAATTCCTGGCATAATATGATGAATCACATGGATATTGATACAACCAAAAAACCAGTTGGCCACAGGATTTTTTCTCGAAAAATCTGCTGTTGTTTCCAATACATGAATCGCATAATTGTTTTCGATATTACCTTCATCATCGGGCAATGGATAAGTCGTACCATCATAAACATGGGTTACTTGGAAAACCAATGCAAACATCAAACTCGACGGAAGGTGTAATGCCAAATACCCTAAAACAACGACCCACCAGGGAACCGTCAAAAATAATAAGGGTAAAACAAGATGCAAACCAAAATACATGATTTTAGTAACAAAAAGCATAAACATTTCCGAGCGTGGATGTTGGATATTTTTGTTATTGCCAATATGCGATTCCATAAAGAACCATTTAAAGTCTTTTACAGCAGTCCAATGCAAAGAGGCCAAAGCATAAACAATGGGCGTGTAAATATGTTGCCATTTATGTTTGGGTTGCCAAGGCTCATCGGGCGTAAAACGAAAAAGCCCGTGAGTTTCTAAAGTAACATCGCTCCCATGAATATTGACAAAAGCGTGGTGAGCATTGTGCATTTGGGTAAATAAGTAGGCATTGCCCCCAATAAAATTCATAAATAAGCCCATATACTTATTCACCTTTTTGTTGGCAGAATAGGCTCCATGACAAGCATCATGGACAATATTGAATGCCATAAATATATTGACAAAGCCCAATAGACAAAAAACGCCGATGGTGAGCCAATAGCTATGGCTTAGTGCATTGGACATAAGGAGGGCATAAATACCTATCCAACTTACAACCGCAAAGGCTGTTTTGAAGTACATTTGAGCATTGGCATACTTAGAGATGTTATTTTCCTTGAAGTAGGCCCAAATTCGTTCTCGTAAGACTTTGATAAATTGATCCTTTTTAGGATTGCTTCTATATCTAATTCGTTTATTCGTAGTAGTTTTGACTAGCATTTCAACAGCATTTTAAAATGAGGTAAAATAGTGTTTTGGATGTATTTTGGATTTTAATAATGGTGTCGTTTTTCAAGAGGTACTGTCCTTACCCAAATAGCCCCGAATGAATTAAATTCTAATTTTTAATTTCAAAAATTCTAAAGCGGTTCTGTTACTATGGGGACAAACCTTAACCATCTAGCCCCGATAGTAGTGGTATCACCAATGTGTGTGGGCAAAAGGGTTTGGGTGGCTTGGTGATGAGAACGGATAGCGGGACTTGCCAATGCGACGAAGTACGGAACTCTTCGCTCCAAAAAATAAAAAAGACATCATTGACATAAAAAAATCACTTTCCCAATATACATTCCCATTTTTTTATAAAATGTAAAGATACAATCTTATATGGATGCCAAGATAAGACTATCATAGAAAAAATCAATGCATTTATTGGGATAATTGAATGAATTTAACATTAATGAATTGATAATCAGCGAACTAAAATGCCTTTTTATAATTCATAAAGGGCTTGATTTAAGAAGTGATTTAAAGGTTGGATAATGTCATATATCTTTAAAGTATCTTTGATAAAGTTTTTCTTTAAAAATGCCGAATCTTCTATAGATTTTGTAACAATAATGCTTTTGTATCGTAAATATTTTATATATGTATGCTCCTTAGAATAGCCTTTTGGTGCAGTTTTTAAAGCATCACCTACTAAAGTTGGAAAATGTTTTTTGAAGGTCTTATTTTCTAAGATTTTTTCAAGTTCTTGACCATTATAGTCAATTTCTTGTCTAATTGCTTTTAAGGCATTGGCATCAGGTTGAAAAGCCCCGCCCGCCCAAAAAGAATGACCATTGGGTTTGACCCTTAAATAAAAGCCCGCTTTGCTGGATTTGCGTCCTCCAGGAACCATGATAATGCCAAAATGTGGTTTGTAAGGAGTCTTATTTTTGGAGAAACGAACATCCCGATAGATGCGAAAAAGACATTTTTTGGCTTCTAGACCTTTAAAAGCCGAGTCCTTTTGGGTCAATTGCTCAATAATTTGATCTGCCATGTGTAACACATCTTTTTTGGCTTGTTCATAATCTGATTTATGTTGGGCAAACCATTCTCTATTATTATTGTTATTAAGGTTTTCTAAGAATTGTAAGGAAGATGATTGTAACATATTTTAGAGAAATTTTTGAAAAAAAGAAAGATAATAAAAAATAGATAAAACCTACCAAAACATTGAAAAACTCCATGAGATGTAATGGACTATGTATGTTTTTATAGTTACTTTTTGAACATTTCTTAGTCATAGTATGTACAAGCAAGAAATGAGATTTATGATATATTTTTTTGATATAAGATAAATCATCTTGCTGAGAAGCTATTCTGCATTTCATTTTAAAATTTATTAAAAACCAGCCCTTTGATAGGGCTAAATTACAACCAGAAATTGGGAATCTCCAAGACACGAATAACCGAAAAACTGACAGATGAAGAGGTCATTAAGGAAATTATCCTTACACAAAATGAGCGATATATCAGCATTTTGTACGACCGCTATTCCAATAAAATCTATAGAAGAGCCATCTCATTTGTCAAAGAGTCTGCGATAGCTGAAGACTTGATGCATGACATCTTTCTAAAAATCTTACTGAATTTGTCTTCTTTTAAGGGAAAATCTAAGTTTTCTACATGGGTTTACTCTATCACTTACAATTTTTGCATTGACTTTTTGCGAAAAAGACAAAAAGAGCGTCAACAAGCCAGTACTTATAGTTCTGAAATGGTTGAGCTGAGTGAGGAAGATATAGAAGCTTTTGAAAGTCTCAAGCAAATTAAGTCGGAGCGATTGCAAGAACTACTAGAAATGATTAGTGTAGAAGACAAGATGATACTGTTGATGAAGTACCAAGATAATTTGAGTATCAAACAAATTCAGGAAGTCTTCAAAATATCAGAAAGTGCCGTAAAGATGCGTATCAATCGTGCCAAAGGCAAAATTAAAAAACTATATAAAGCAAACTATAAAGAACTATATTAACCCAAAACTAGTTAACCAAGCATAATTAATGGAGGACAGTAAAAATAAATCAACCCAAGAAAATAAATTGTTTGAAGGGGACTTTATCAACGATGATATTAAGTTGAATGTCAATGGTGGTACCCAAAAGTCGATATTCAACGATTATAGTTTTATTAGCCAGATTTTCAAACGTGTCGCAGACGTTTTTGAAATGCTAGGATCAGTAGGTGCTGGTTTTTTAGGATACAAACGAGATGACAAAAAATAGAATAACCTATCCAAATGATTCACTATGAAGCATAATAAGGATAAGCTTAATTCTATTTTAGGAAACTATAGATTTATCAAAAATATATTCCAACAACTCAACTCTATTGTTGGAATACTCGCTACCTTTGCTGATGGTATTATCAAATTGTCTCAAAACAATACAGATAAGAAAAACAAATAATCTTTAACTTTTTCCTTCCTCCAAAATATATCTAAGTGAAAGATCAGAAATAAACTATTCCAAAATGGGACTAAGAGATTTTTAG
>JAHDBB010000354.1:1736-6788 GCA_020630635.1 Chitinophagales bacterium | reverse complement strand
TTTACAAAACACCTCAAAAAAAACCTGCAAAAATTTATTTGACAGTGTACTAAGTAACAAGAAAAAATAACTTCCGCATTTGGTAGTGATCTTTTGATCCAATCCATCGTTGAAAATACTCGCCGTAGCCCTGCTATGACTGCGTTTTTCGTCGAATCGTCGAACCGCTTGTGAATCAAAATCTCTTTTCCCAAATGCTGGACTTATTTTTTAATCGTTACTAAAAATAAAATATAAGTAAACAAATATAAGTCATTATCGTAAATTCATTTATTGACAGGTCAAAAAAACTTTTATGCTTTTTCAACTTATTCAAAATTTAGACAAATCCGAAAAACGATACTTTGTCTTATTGACGGGACATTATAAAGATAAAGACAGTCATTATCTCAAGCTCTATCATTATATTGTGGAGAATGAAATCTATGATGACAAATTGCTCAAGGAACATTTTAGAAAAGAGTCTTGGATTGATAATTATACCATTGTCAAAAAGTATTTGTATGAAAAATTGTTGAAAGCCTTGCGATTTTATCATACCGAAAAGTTTGAACGAGCTGACTTTAATCAAATGTATCAAAATATCCAGATTTTTGAACAGAAAGGAATGACCAAGAGTATGGAAAAAGAGGTCAAACGCTTGGAAAAGCATTTACAGCAAGTCGAAAACTGGACACCCGAAAAAATCATTTACCACGAATACTTGGCTCGCCAAATTCAGTTGAAAGGAAGGTCGAGTGTGTCGGAAGAAGGACATCAAGAGTGGGGACGGATTTTGGATGAGTTTAGGGGAGTCGCCCAAAATTTGTTGGACTATATTGATTTGAGAAAAGTGAGCTTGAAAATGAGAGAAGGGATTTTTTGTCGAAAACCTGAATTGATTAAAGAAACTTTTCAGTCGCCCATCTTCCAAGAAATGAGTCCCAACTATGATTTTAGGGCAAAGCTCTTGTTTTTGAGAAACTTTTTCTTCTATTATTATGCTACTCAAGAACCTGAAAAATCATTGGAGAGTCTGAAAAAAATGCTGGATTTGTTTGACGAATATCCAGAAAAAAAATCTTCCTTTAAAGAATACAATTATACCTTATCAACGTATCTCAATAGCTTGATTAATTATAATAAATTTGAAGAGTTTGATAATTATATTAAGGTGTACGAAGATTATATAAAGAAAGTCACCAAAGTTTCTGATAGATACCAAGCAGACATCATTTCTCACTTTTTGGGAATGAATCGCTATATCAAATCAAAAAATTATGAAACAGCGAGTAAGGTCTTTCAAAGAGGCATCAAGAAATTTTCCCTTACCGATATTACGACCTATCTTTCCGATGCATTTGCTATTAATTTTTATGCAATGGGTTGCCGCATTTACTTGTCTATTGGTCAATACGAAAGCATCTTGGATTTGTATAATTTAATTGATGAATCTACCGATCTTGCCAAGTGGTTACAAGGAGGATTTCACCTTCACTTTTATCAGATGTTGGCGATGTATAAATTTCAACACAAGTATTTTGACAATGAATTGAAAAAGAAAGTGTACTTCTTTCGCAAGCATAAATTTTACAAAGGCAATGTTCAACTCTTTTGTAAGTTTTTGAAAGCCCTTCATCGCTATAAAAAACCATTTAAGAAACATGAAATCTTGGTCAAATATCGTGAATTGTTTATCGCTCAAAAAGACCCTTCCTTATTAGGGTTTTTATCTTGGATAGATCAAGAGATCAAAGATTTGGAAGTTTTAATTGACTGATTGTCTTGATTTTTAAATTTGTATTTTTTTTATATAAAAGTGTTTTTTGTTTTAGTAATTGGTTAAAAAGTATTTACACATTTTTCTTAAATATTTTAATGTATATAATTTGATGTTTAAAAAAAAATGTAGATATTGCAGCCCTTTTTGCTAAAACAAACCAACCTAATATGAAGAAATATTTAATGCTCTTAGTGGGCTTGTGTGTCTTTTATATCACTACAAATGCACAAGTTCAAGTAAGGGTGATGACTTACAATATTCTCAACTTTCCCAATCCAACCAATGCAGATGCAGTGGGTAGTGATGCCAATCGAGTACAAGCCTTTCGACAAGTGGTCGAAAACGCAGGAGCGGATGTCATTTTAGTCCAAGAACTTAAAAGTGGTGCAGGAGCTGATTTGTTGTTAAATGAACTGAATGCCAACGGTACTTTAGGAAAAACTTACAATCGTGCGCCTGCATTTACAGCTTATGGTCCCAGTGGTTTTGAACTAGGAAACATGCTGTTTTACAATGACGACTTATTGGATTTTTGCGCTCAAGAAGAATTGCCTCGTAACAATACAGCGATCAGTCCAACGGGTACACCTGTTCGGACACCTCGTGCGATTTCTCGTTATGTCATGAAGGTGGTCAATCCCACTTGTGTCGATCAACAAACAGATGTAGAGTTTTACGATGTCCATTTAAAGGCAGGAGATGGAGATATGACTTCAACCGAAATTGCAGATCGAGACCGTCGAGTTTTAGGCGCACAAGACCTGATGGATTTTATCAATGCTTTGACGACAACGACCAATATTATTGTAGGTGGAGATTTTAATTTTTATGATGAAAGTGTGGCAATGGAACCTGCTTATGATGAAGTGATTTCTACAACCAATGCCAATTTTTTGATTGATGTGATTGGAGCTTGGACACGCAATACCGCAGGCGATGTTGGAAAATTTACCCAATCTACTCGTTCGATTTTTGATGCGTATGGCAATGGAGGAATCAATGGAGATTTGGATGACCGATTTGATTTGATCTTTTTCAATAGTGCCGTCAATACAGGAATCAATGACGTGACCTATGTGGGTGGAAGTTACCAAACTTTTGGAAATACAGGGGTCGCCCTAAACAACAATGTTTTATCTGGTAGTTCTCCTGTCAGCACACAATTAGATGAGATGTCCGATCATTATCCCGTTATTTTAGACATCAATGTTACCTTTGATCCAGCGCAAGCATGTAACAATTGCACGCCTGTGATCGCAACATTCCCTGCGAATCCAGCAAATTAAAAGTGATAGAATTTATTCTTGAGAAGAATCTTTGGTGACTGTTAAAAGTGGCTAGAGGTTCTTTTTTATTATTATAGTGGCAAGTGACTTGCTGTTTAGTCCCTGCATTTAGTGACAAGTGACTTTTGGGTTCTTGGGTAAAATAGTAATTCTATTAATCTTAAAAAGCCCTATCCTTCTATTCAGCGTTTGGGCTAGGAGCGAACGGTTTTTCTTTCATCGTTATGGAAAGTCCCGCTATCCGTTCTTATGAATGCAGCCAACGTTTTACAAAGCCAATGCATTGCATTCATACCACTACTATCGGGGCTATTTGGGTAAGGTCGGAACTTCTTAGTGCCAGTAATAATTTCGTGTATCTCAATCCTGAAGAATTGAGTAAAACTATTCGTCTTAAAAACTCGTAGGTGACTATCGACTATCGACTCTATTAAATCCCCACAGGTTTCAACATAGGAGACGAAGACGAATCAAGTGAAGAACCATTGATTGGCTTCAATACTTTGATCTCTTTATTTTCAACTACTTGAGGACTTCGAGGCAAAGCAATATAAAACGTGCTTCCTACACCGACTTGACTTTCTACCCAAATACGTCCATTGTGATGTTGTGTGATTTTCTTGACTGTTGAAAGTCCAATACCATTTCCTTCTACTTCATATTGGCTGACCAAACGCTTAAATGGCTTAAAAATATCTTCCCAATATTGTTTTTCGATTCCCTCGCCATTATCTGTTACCGAGATCAAAAACTCCTTATTTTTCTCTTCTACATTGACTTCAATTTTAGGAGCTTCCTCCCTTTTATATTTGATAGCATTGACAATAAGGTTTTGGAACAATGAGTGAATCAAGGAAGGATTGCCTTGAATGACTGCTGAATTATGGATAATGACTTCTGCTTCGTTTTCTTCAATGGGCAAGGCTAAATCTTGTAACACACAAGCCAACGCATCTGATAAGTTAATAGACGAAAATGATTTTTTAGAATATTTTTTATCGAACTGGGCATATTCTAATAAGTCTTCAACAATGCGTCTCATTCGATTGGTTCCATCAATCATACATTGTAAATACTCATGAGCTTGTTCATCCAGTTGGTCGCCACATCTTTTTTGTAATAATTTAGCATAGCTCGTGACCATTCGCAAAGGAGCCTTTAAGTCGTGAGCAACCGTATGAGCATATTCATTGAGTTCAGAGTTGGCATTAGATAAAGTATCCGCTTGTTGTTTGATGACATCTGACTGTTGAATATATTGTTCCTTGTAAGATTGAAGTGATTGAGTCATTTCATTAAAATCAACCAACAGTTTACTCACATCATTTTTGGTATCTACAGCTAGCTTGACTTCTAAATTCCCTTCTGTTACTTGTTGAATCCCCTTCTCCAATTTCTCTAAAGATTGGATGTTGGACAAGATGCGTTCATCTCTTTTTTTGATAAAATGAAAAACCAATAAAGTGATAAAAACACCCAATAAAGTAAATAGTAGATGTGCTGAAAGATTAGAGATAAAAATCTCATTGATGTTGGCTAAATTAGATTGTGCTTGCACTCCTCCAAAAGCAAATACTCCCATCCCTATCAAAGTCATTTTTTTGATAAAAGAAGAAGGAAATATATTTAAGTTTTTAATACCCGCAAAGAAAGACATATATGGCTAGATTTATGTTGGGGGATATAAACAATATAGGTAAGCTCCATCTAACAGGTAGGTTGGTATCAAAAAGATACAAAATACAATGTTATATTGGATACACTATTATGTCAACTCCCTTATAATTCTGTGAATGATGAATTATATAGCGTAAATGTTGATAGGTTAGTTTTGTTTGGGTAAAATTAAGGGAGGAGTAAAAAAAGTCAGTTAATTGAAAATGGAGGAGAGATTTTAATGTTTTTCTGGTTTGCAAATATATATATTCGTCTGCGTCTTGTCAAGTTTTTTGGATAGATAAAAATAATCGTAATGCAATGAAAGAGAATCATTTACGTTTGAGG
>JAHDBB010000354.1:0-1636 GCA_020630635.1 Chitinophagales bacterium | reverse complement strand
GGACACTGAATCAAAATCTCAAAATGCTCTTTTTCTCGAATCCCCCGATACATTTGATGGGTCAAATTGATTTTATCTTGAATAATGGCGATCAATGGCTGACGATTTTTGCCCTCAATGGTGATGGTCAGTTGATCTTCTTCTTCTTTAATCAAAGCCAAAGCCGACTCATAGGACAACATAAAACCGCCATTCCAAACGCTCTCACTATCCTTTAGTTTATCGTACAATAGACAAGTCAGTTGATTGACCATGCCTTTGGGTAGATAGGGATATTGATAGACCAACTTTACCTTTTCAGTCGGTTCCCAATCCAGTAGGGCTTGTGGTTGTTGGTTGCTTAAACGAGAAGGGACAATATAGGTATTGCGTGTATCGCCTTTGGGAAAAGTCAAACGAAACTGTTTCATCAACTCAATCAAGGTATCCGTCATTCCTCTATAAGAATCATCCATATTTTGCCAAATCTCTTGTGCCATTGAACGGGTAAACTCTCCTTGTTGCAATTGTAAACGCTTGTCTTTAATCAAATAATTGATGGCTTTGATCGCCCAATCGGGGTTGATAAATACTTTATCCTCTAAATGCGGAATCCCTTTGTACCAAAGTAAAAATCCTCGCTTGTGAAACTGAATACAGACATCTTCCACATCTAAACGATCAGGCAAAATATTTTCAATCTTTTGGTGAAAATCATTAAAGGATAAAAAGGCTTGTTGTTCTTTTAACTGAATAAGGCGATCTCTAACGAGCTTCCAATTTTTAGGAACGGGATTTTTGAGGATGGGCAGTTTTTTGACCTCATGTGTAATGGCTGCTTTCAACTTTTCTAAGACTTCTCGGTCCTTTTCCTCTAACTTTTTAAGATTCAAAGAAAACTCGTCTCGGATATTGTAACACTCATCTTTTTTAAACTCACCAATATCATAGAGCTTATCTATAAAATCAAAAAACTCATTGTTGACAATGTGAATGGGACTTTGACCACCATACATTTCAATATTGGTAATCCAATTTTTGAGGGTATGATCTTTCTTTTGCTTGGAATTGGAGGTGACTAAAATATACAGACAATCATCTGAATAAAATAAACGATGAGACGCATCAAATAAGACTTGTCCCCCAAAATCCCAAAAATGTCCGATAATTTCTTCCTTTCCTTTATCCAAAGGCAGTTGAGTAATATCAATACCCAAAGTGCGTTCATCGGCTTCGGGAAGGTCTTGTGTTATATCTTCCAATTTTCGGAGTAGGGAAGTTTTACCCTGTTCTGCATCGCCTACTAAAATAATTTTAATCTCTCGAATATACTCTTTGCCTTGTTCCAACTGTTCGTAATATCGAAAGATGGCTTCGTTGCCTTGTTGGATGGCAGTTACTAATTCTGGACTTAAAGGATTGTCTTTTAATCCTATTTTTTGGTTATTTAATGCTAACCAACTATCAGCCTCTAAATTAATTTTCCAATTTTTCTCTAGTAAAAAGAATGTGTTTTTAATATCCTTAATTTTGTTATAGTCCAAATCAAGTCTAGAGAGATTAGTGAGGCTGTCTAAGTTTTGAATTTGAGAAATTTGGTTCTGGGACAAATCAAGTCTAGAGAGCTTAGTGAGGCTGTCTAAGTTTTGAATTTGAG
>JAHDBB010000353.1 GCA_020630635.1 Chitinophagales bacterium | reverse complement strand
TTACTAATGTGACAATATGGGATGCACCCGCAGAAACAGATTGCATCTGTTCTCACGAATGAACCGCATCCGTTGATAAAGAATTGAAAATATTAATTTCTAATGCGTACATCTATAATAAAGTCTGGTTATTGGAAAAATTGGAAAAATTAAAATGACTGGTATTTTCGTATCTTTGTAGCAAAAATATCTGAACCATCAAGATGCTTGTTTTAAACTATGTATATCGCCTCCTTTTTTTATTATTAATAAGTGCGTCAACCTTTGCCCAACAAACAGATACAACCCAACTACACTTCTTAGAAAAATCTCCCCAATTACACAAAGGACGAGTCATTGGATTATCAACCACTGCTGCCGTATCTTATTCTGCCTTCGTCTATGGATTAAGTCAGTACTGGTACAAAAACTTTGAAAAAAGCCCTTTTCATTTTTACAACGATAATGGCGAATGGAATCAAATGGACAAAGTGGGACATACATGGACGGCCTATTCTGAAAGTCTGTATATGATAGAACTCTATCGTTGGGCAGGTGTCAAAGATAAAAAAGCCATTTGGATAGGTGGATTATTGGGTTCCAGTTATCAAGCCACCATCGAAGTATTAGATGGATATTCCAAAAAATGGGGCGCATCTCCCACCGACATTTTAGCCAATACAGTAGGAGTCGTCATGGTGATGGGGCAAGAATTGGCATGGCAAGAACAACGCATCCAATGTAAGTTTTCAACGCACTTACATAAGTACGATAATTTTACGGATGAGATACAAACGAGAGTTTTAAACTTGTATGGAAAAAGCTTTGCCGAAAAGGTTTTGAAAGACTATAATGCCCAAACTTATTGGCTTTCGGTCAATCCCTTTCATTTTTCCCCAAATAGTTCCTCCAATTTTCCCAAGTGGCTCAATGTTTCGGTGGGATATGGTGTTGAAAACATTTTTGGTGGATTTGAAAATGAATGGACGGTGGAAGATGAAATCATGATTGATCGAACCGATATTCCTCGTTTGCGACAGTACTATTTATCCTTAGACGTAGATTTTACCCAGATTCCGACCCGTTCTCGCTTCCTCAAAATGTTTTTTAAAGCCCTTAATATTTTCAAATGTCCTGCTCCTACTTTAGAACTCAATAGTGAAGGAAAATGGAAAGGCTATTGGCTTTATTTTTAATCTATTTTTCTCTTTTATTCAAGTATATTGGTACTAAGAAGTACTTTCCTCAACGATCTAGACCCGATAGAAGTGGTATTGCTGTGTGTGGCGTTGGCTTCCTAAAACGTTGGCAACAGCAATAAGAACGGATAGCGGGGAGACCCATTGCGACGAAGAAAATAACATTCTCTCCTAAAAAAGACTTTTATAATGATTCAACTTGTTTTGTTTAATATAAAAGTCAAATAAAGCCTGTTTGTTAAACAAATAACTGTAAACATTAAACAAAAGTGGTTTTTTTGTTGTAAATTGCACATATTTGTTAAACATAAGCCCTTTCCCAAACGTTTCCTATTTGAACAAACAGAAATCCAATGATGCGATATTCCATAAGAGAGCTTGAACATTTGTCGGGGATCAAAGCGCACACGCTGCGTATTTGGGAGCAGAGGTATGGCATCATCCAGCCTAAAAGAACCGCCACCAATATCCGATATTATAGTGACGCTGATCTAAAGTTGATTCTCAAAATTGCCTTACTCAATCAACATGGACACAAAATATCCAAGATAGCCAAAATGCCCAATGATGAATTGAGTAATCATTTTTCTAGCTTGATGCAAGATATCGGTCAGCATAATTTTCAGATTAGTGCGTTGACTACTGCTATGATTGACTTGGATGAAGCAGGTTTTGAGGAGATTATGATGAAGAATATTAACTATCACGGCTTTGAAAAAACAATGATAGATATTGTTTATCCATTTCTAGAAAAGATTGGTATTTTATGGTTATCAGGTTCTATCAATCCCGCCCAAGAACATTTTATGAGCAACTTGATTCGCCAAAAAATCATTGTGGGAATCGATCAATTGGGCAAAAGTCAGCCTTCAGAATTAGGACATTTTCTACTGTTTTTACCTGAAAATGAACTCCATGAACTAGGCTTATTATTTGCTCATTATATCCTCAAAAAAAGAGGCTATAAAATTACCTATTTAGGTGCAAACGTACCTTTGAATGATGTGATTGAAATTGCCAGATTCAAAAAAACCGATCGTATTTTCTCCATCATGACTTCGTATCCCAACAACAAGAAGATCAAAGATTTTGTCAACAAACTTTCTTCCTGTTTGGCCGATGTACAAATTTTCTTAACAGGTTATCAAGCCGTCCGCATCAACTTTCCGATTTCAGATAATGTCAAAATTATCCACAAAGTGACAGACCTTGTGCCTTTGAATGAAGATGTACCTACCTCTGTTTATTCTCGTAATAATGGAACGGGATTATATAACTAGTGATTAGCTTTTTCTTTTTTGGAGCAAACAGTTCGGTACTTCGTCGCAACGGAAAGTCCCGCTATCCGTTCTTATGCATGCAGCCCCGTTTTAGGCAGCCAACGCTTGTGCATTCATACCACTCCTATCGGGGCTATTTGGTTGAGGTCTGAGCTTCTTAGTAATGAAAATGGGACGAAAGTGACGATGGGACGTAAGGGGACGCTTATTTTTTAAAATCGAATCAACTTGCATTTAATCTAAAAACGTCCCTTCGTCCCCAAACCACGAACTGAACTGAACCGTCCCCTCGTCCCCAAACCACGAACCAAACCGAAAGTCACCTGTCCGCCCATCTACCCCATCGACCTTCTTTTCATCTTCGCCTCAATTTCATTCAAAATCCATTCCCGATTATAGACCTGCGTTGTATTCTGCACATCACTATACAACTTTTCCAAAATCTTATTATCTCCCCGAATAATACGATCTAAACGACTCATTGACTTGATAAAGTTAAGATAAAGCGTTTTTCGTTTATCAGTGATAATCTTATTACGTCTCAAATAAATTCTAAAAGATTCCGCCAAAGCAGAGAGCAAGCTTGTTTCCTCCTTTTTATAATAGATACGCATCAACAAGGCACGAGCTTCACAATTGTAAAAGACATCATTATAGACGACTTTATTAAGGAGAGACATCGCATCATCATATTTCTTTTGCGAAAAGTACAAATAAGCCAAGTTATAGTTATAAGCATTTTCTTTGAAGTTGGGACTCAAAAACTCACTATAAGAATGAATGAATTTTTCCGTCCATTCTAAGTTGATCCGAACTCCAAGCGTAATGATGTTCATATAAGACCAAGGCGATATATAGTTGTTTTCCAGCACCAGATCCTGTTCCAACATCGTCTGATAAATCGTAAACAAATCCTTTTCAAATTCATGCAATCCTTTATGAATTTTACGAACACAATAATTGCTCAATAAGATAAACATCCCTTTGGCTTCCCCACGAGAGAACAAATGTATATATTGATGAAGCAGGTGATTGAGTTGTTTAAAATAATTGCGTTCTTTTTCATTAATCAACAAACGGTCTTCAGGTTTTTTGTTCTTCTCATTATCTTCATTTTCCTTAATAGCCTTTCCCAAATGGAGATACGTACTATAAATAGCAATAATCGGTTCCTCTGCCAAAGGATTATCTTTTAAATAATTGAGAATTTCATCCATCAAATGTATCTCATATTCAGAAGCGACCACCTTTTGACGATTGACCATTTCACAGCAATATTTGAGCTTTTGAGCAAAATAAAACAAGTCCAGATTATCCATTGCTTTTTGGATACTATTGTCCACTAAGTGTTTCTTTTGCCGATCAAAGAAGATATTTTCTCTAACATTGAGGCTATAGTTCCAATAAAAATACTGTGATTCTTTAGAGTTGGATTGCTCCAATACTTTTAGTGCATCCTTAAAAGTTTTATTAAAGGCTTTATCTAAGTTCCATTCATTAAAAATATCCAATAAGTACAATTCTTTCATAATGGCATCTTCCTCCATCTTTTCAATGGCCAATAATCTTTCGGTCAACTTCATCAAATCACTCATCAAATACCCGACCTCTTTCTTATCAAACTTTTTATTGGGAAAGACATATTGGTGAGCCGCTTCATAAGTGATTTTTTGGGGATCAAAAAGGGGATAATAAGATTTTAGAAATTCATAAAAGGTAGGTAAGTCAGCTTTTTTAGTAAAATAAGGAGAAGCCGTCGCTTGTCCCAAACGTTTAAAAAACTTCTTGGGCAATTTTTGTAACAAAAGAATGAGTTTGGAATCGTGCATGATTAGGAACTTGAGCAAATTTTTTTAAAGAATATACATTTCTAAAAAAGTCGGAAAAAGAGGGAGTGTTTGATTTATTGTTTATGTTTAATAGTTTGGTAATTAGATTTTTAGGTTTGTTTTCGTGTTTTTGTATTATTTTTTTGTTTGAAAAAAAATCGGAAAATTTTAATAAAAGTACATTAAAATTATGATAAAATGACGCATTTTTGTTATTTTACGACATAAGAATTGACCACTTTTTAACATCACCCTCATAAAAATTTCAATATGAACCAATATTTTTTTACTAAGTTGGTTGGGCTACTAAGCTTATTTATAGTTATAGGAGTCCAGCTTATGGGGCAGGATGCTGCCAATGACATTATATTGGTTGAAACCAATGAGCCAGTCATGATAGAGGTGTTAGCCAATGATGGAACTTATTGCAATAGCACCAATATTAGCATTGATATACCCAATCAACCTGTATTTGGAGTAGCCAATCTTTTAGAAGATAATATGGTTGAATATATACCGAATACGGAGGCTAATTTTGAGGATGGTTTAGTGGATATGATGAGTTATTGTATTTTGGATACAGAGGGAAATATTGTGGCAACAGCTTATGTCTTTTTGATGGGAGGGATAGATATGGAAGATGCCAATGATATTGATATAGAAGATATGTCTGATGCAGATGAAGTCGATGAAGGTGGTCCCGATGTCCTACAAGATATTGACATGTGTGAAGTCTTAACTTGTGTCTGGCCTGGTGATGCCAACCACGACGGAGCAGTCAATGCTTGGGACTTATTGAGTGTAGGAGTCGGATATGAGATGCAAGGTCCACCACGAATAGACAGTTCTACAGAATGGGAAGCACAACTTGCCATTGATTGGAATTACAACCAGACTGATGGTAGCAACTACAAACACATCGACGGAGATGGCAATGGGATCATCAATATGACCGATGTGACAAGTATTCGACAAAATTATACCTCTACAAGCAGTGGTAAAACAGAAGATGACCTTGAAAATGAATCAGAAATAGAACTTTCTTTACATATTCTCAATGAAACCATATCAGAAAGCGATACGATTCAAATTCAAGTACAATTAGGCGGAGAGAGCGATCTTATTGAAGATGTATATGGAGTCGCCTTTAGCATTCGATACAATGAAGGTATTATCCAATCCAATAGCTTCCAGTTTGACTATGACAACAGTTGGTTAGGAGACAATGAAGAGTTACTTTGGATTTACAAGCAACTAGAGGGAGGAATTGCCGAATCTTCTGTCGTAAGAATGGATCATTTTGGCACAACAGGAGGAGGTATTATTTGCGGAGCCAACTTCATCATGGAAGATGTTTTGGCGGGCAAAACAGAAGACTATAGCCTTGCATTAGAATTTGAAAAAGTAACGGTCATCAAAAATGACGGTTCGGAAATTATTGTTAAAGCCACAGGGGATACCCAAGAGGTCATTTACGCTAGTGCTCCCACTATTTTAGAAAACAAAAACTACCTTTCTGTTTACCCAAATCCTGCCATTTCAATCCTAAATATTGAATTAGACAGGGTGGAGGCAAAAAAATATGAGATAGTGGATACAAAAGGACAAATCGTCTTGAATGCCCCAATTAAAAAAAATGAAGACTCTTTTCGTCTGAATATCAATGATTTATACACAGGAGTTTACATGTTTCGTGTATTTACAGCAACAGGAATTATACAAGAACGTATAGTTATTGTAAGATAAATCATGAAAATTTTGATTCTGGGCGGCAATTTTCCATAAAAAGTAATATATTTGATGTCCAGATGAAGTTTTTCTAATCACTCAATTTATGTTCAATGAAGCACTTTTTATATATCTGTTTACTTTTCTTTGCTTTTGGTACTGTCCAAGCACAAAGCATCTCTGATAGTCGTTTAGTACCCCAAGTGTGGACTTCTCCAATGGAAGATCCCTATGCAGACTTGGATAAATATACACTAGTCGACATACAAAGCCAAGTAGGAGTGACTCGCCTAGCAGGAGACCAAATATTTGTAGAAAGGGAAGAAACAATTGCGAACCTTGACAATATAGAAGCTCTTTCTGCTTGTGTAGAAGTATTTCCCAATCCTGTAGTTGATTATGCTACTATTACTTGGGAAGATTTTGGCAATGGAGACGACAGAATTACCGTCCAAATTGTGGATGCACAAGGAAAGGTCTTTGAAGAAATCCTTTTGGAGCGTTATATCAAACAAGCAGAACTCAATTTTGCAGATTATCCGTCAGGTATCTACTTTGTACATATCCTTACAGGAGACACAGCTTGCAATGCTACCAAAATTGAGGTATCAGGCTACTAAAAAATACAGAACATCTATTTAAAACACAATAGATTTCTTTTAATGAAAAGGGATGTGAGTATCAGCTCACATCCCTTTTTTTATTTTTAGGAGCGAAAGGTTCGGTGCCTTGTCGTTACAGCAAGTCCCGCTATCCGTTCTTATGGCTGCGGC
>JAHDBB010000352.1:5159-6792 GCA_020630635.1 Chitinophagales bacterium | reverse complement strand
AAAGTTCGCTCCTAATAATGTAAAGCAAATTCAGGAATTTGCTCGCCCCCCAAAAATCCGAATCTAGTCGCATAAGTATAAAGAACACAAATAGAACTACAACTATGGACTAAAAAAACTTGTCGAATATCAACAAATTCTAAATCATTCCTTAAATTGTGGAATTTAATATAAAAGCTATGTCGCCAATATTAATACTTAGTGTGCTGATCGGGTATTTTGTGATGCTATTTGTCATCTCTTTGATAACCAGTCGAGGAGGAAATAACGAAGACTTTTTTATCGGAAGCAAACAATCCCCTTGGTACTTGGTAGCATTCGGAATGATTGGCGCATCACTATCAGGAGTGACCTTTATATCCGTACCTGGTTGGGTCGCAGGAAGCTCCTTTGCGTACATGCAAATGGTCTTGGGCTACTTAGTTGGCTATACCTTTATCGCTTTGGTCTTGATGCCCTTGTATTATCGTCTCAATTTGACCTCAATTTATACCTATTTAGAACATCGTTTTGGAACCGCCTCTTACAAAACAGGAGCAGGATTTTTCTTATTATCTCGTACCATTGGAGCCGCCTTTCGACTGTATTTAGTGGCAGGAGTATTACAATATTTCGTATTTGATGCCTTTGGAATCCCCTTTTTCATTACTGTTATATTGACCATTTTATTGATTTGGCTTTATACCTTCAAAGGCGGGATTCGCACCATCGTTTGGACGGATTCATTGCAGACCCTTTTTATGTTATTGTCGGTGGTTTTATCCATCTTTTTTATCGCCAAAGGCTTAAATCTTTCTTTAGGTGAAGTTGTTTCGACGGTTCAAAACTCCGATTATTCACAGATATTTTTCTTTGATGACTTTTTAGGAAACAAAAATCACTTTATCAAGCAGTTTTTGAGTGGAGCCATGATCGCCATTGTGATGACAGGTTTAGACCAAGATATGATGCAAAAAAACTTGAGTTGCCGCAATATTGGAGAAGCACAAAAGAATATGTTTTCGATGAGTATTTCCCTTGTTTTTGCCAATTTGTTGTTCTTGGGATTGGGAGCATTATTGTATATCTATGCTTCAAAAATGGGCATTGAAGTGCCAGCCAAAGCCGACCACTTATTTCCATTGATTTCATTGGAACACCTGCCCATTTATGCAGGAATCATTTTTTTATTGGGATTAATAGCCGCCGCTTATTCGAGTGCAGATTCGGCCTTGACCTCTTTGACCACCTCCTTTTGTGTGGACTTCTTGAATTTTGAAAAAAATCCCGAAAATGCCAGCCAAAAAACCCGTTTTACCGTACACATTATTTTTTCCATTGTATTAGCCATCGTCATTTGGGCATTCAATCAAATAGGTGATGATAGTGTAATCGTTAATATTTTCAAAGCAGCAGGTTATACCTATGGACCCTTATTGGGACTTTATGCCTTTGGACTATTTACCAACTTAGCCATACGAGATAATTTAGCTCCATTGGTTTGTATAACCTCTCCAATTATCTGTTTTTGGCTCAATCGCAATTCAGAATGGTTATTAGGCGGCTATAAGTTTGGTTTTGAGATTCTAATATTAAATGGATTCCTTACCTTTGTGGGCTTATTGCTCATTTCAAAAGGAAAAAGGGCAGTAGA
>JAHDBB010000352.1:0-5059 GCA_020630635.1 Chitinophagales bacterium | reverse complement strand
AAAAATCAAAAATATGGATAAAGTAAAACAAAAAAATTGGACAAAAATACAAGCGGAAGGTTCTTGGCGAATTTTTCGGATTATTGCAGAATTTGTAGAAGGATTTGAGAAGATGGACAATATTGGTCCTTGTGTCTCTATTTACGGTTCAGCCCGTACCAAGCCTGATAATCCTTACTACCAACAAGCCGTAGATTTAGCCAAGCGATTGGTAGAAGAAGGCTATGGAGTGATAACAGGTGGCGGTCCAGGTATTATGGAAGCAGGAAACAAAGGCGCACAAGAAGCGGGCGGTGCATCGGTAGGTCTCAATATTGTTTTACCTTTCGAGCAAGAAGCCAATGCCTATATTGATATTGATAAGCTCATCAATTTTCGATACTTTTTTGTGAGAAAAGTCATGTTTGTCAAATATGCCCAAGCATTGGTGATGATGCCAGGAGGATTTGGTACATTAGACGAGATGTTTGAGTCGATTACCTTGATCCAAACCGAAAAGATTGGCAAAGTTCCTGTCATCTTATTCGGCACAAAATTCTGGAGTGGCTTGATTGAATGGATGAAAACAACACTATTAGAAGAACATGGCAATATCAGCCCCAAAGATTTAGATTTATTTGTTGTTACAGATGATATAGAAGAAGTCATTCAACACATCAATGATTTTTATGAAAAAGGCGACAGAACCTTACAGCCTAATTTTGAATATTAATAGATGAGAACTGACAATAGCGAGTGACTTTTCTATTCAGTTTGTGATTGATGAGGAGCGAAAGGTTCCTCTTTCATCGCAACGGAAAGTCCCGCTATCCGTTCTTATTGCTGCTTGCCTCCACCACAATATTCCACGCCTCCACACAGCAATACCACTTCTATCGGGGCTATTTTTGAAAGGACACCATTTCTTAGTACCATCTTTGTATTGTTAAAATAACTTTGTTTTAAAAAGTATTTGAACAACTCATATCCTACCATCACATTAAAAAATTCGTGTATTTGTGGCAAAACAAACACGAAATGCCTCACCTTCATCATTCATAACTTCACCATTGACCATTAAAAAATTCGTGTATTCGTGGCAAAACAAACACGAAATGCCTCACTTTCATCATTCATAACTTCACCATTGACCATTAAAAAATTCGTGTATTCGTGATAAAATTCCTACCATAATCGAATCATCTTAGCATTTCTAAATTTAAAATAACTTTGTTATGGAAAGTGTTAAAGTCATTTCAATATAATTTCTTTATTACTTCTTTCTGTAATACGATCATGTTTTATTGGTACATATTTAAACTGTAAGTTTTTGACTAATAGTGTTTTGTGTATGCTTTGAGAAGTAAGTTTGTTGAACATTCTATTTGATTTGTTGAAGTAAATATCGAACAAGTTTGTTATTTTTGTAAACAAACTAATAACTCTAACCCTTTAAATACTCTTTTTCACAACAAACTTATTTCCCATGAACAGAATAACTCATTTATTGCTTGTCCTATTCTGTGCAAGCTTCACCCAATTGACTTTTGCTCATTCAGAAGCCAACCTTTATGAACAACTTTGCCAATTAAATAAATATTGGAAAGACCATCCTTTAGAGTTATCAATTTTACAAGACACATACACATTTGAGTCAGACCGAGAACTGATTCAACTACACTTGACCTTAGTAGAGCAACATCTAAGAACAGTGTCTACAGGTCATTTGACCGAACAACAAAAAGCCAATCGAACCAAAGGTTTAGACATCTTAAAGACTTACCATGAAACAGGTGTTTTTCCAATGAACACCCACCATGATTATACCATACCTTACTTTATTGACGACTTCAATACAGCTTGTGCGGTAGGACACATCCTTAGAGAGAGTGGAGGCGAACCCCTTGCCAATGAAATAGCCCAAACAGTCAATTATGCTTATATCGAGAACATGCCCTTTGGCAATGAATTAGGCAGTTGGGCAGAAGAGATGGGTTTTTCAGTCGAAGAACTCAAATGGATACAACCAGCTTATTCACCTACTGCTGACATTAGTGCTAATAAAACAGAATCCAATTGTGGTAATACAAATGGAGGTGTAGATATAACGGTTAATTCAGCTAACTTCCTGTTAGAGGCTTATCGCTGGACAGAAGGAGTTGATCCTAGTGCAACAACGATTGCGACGACAGAAGATATTGCCAATATACCAGCAGGTATGTATAGTGTATTCTTACAAGGAGAACACCCTTTTGAACCAGGAAATTATGCTGACCTATACCAAGAGCGTATTGGATTGAGTGATGTAGAAGGTCCTGATATGACTCCTATCGTAACTCCTCAATCTTGTCTTGAAAATGGACGCATTGAGTTAAATCTTACAGGCAATCCATCTGATTATGACATCAAATGGTATGATTATCAGGATAATATTATCGCTGAAAATATCACCAGCCTTTTCAATTTGGAAGGCACTTATAATGATTTCGATATAATTGGAGAATTTTTACCACAGTCATACAGTTACAGAGTCGAAATAACAGACGCAGCAGGTTGTAAAACCTTAGAAGAGTTCGCCATTCCATTTGGAAATCAAGGTCCTTATGTTCCAAACTGGGGAGTCGATATTCTCAATTCTTGTTCAGGAGATAATAGTGGTTCTATTACGATCAATTATGCTTATGATAATGGAGGCATAGATGTACTATCTGAAACAACGACCTTTGAATGGCAGGATGGAGTTACCACACGCAATCGAACTAATTTAGCACCAGGCATCTATATTTTGACCTTGACGGATATATCAGGCTGTTCTTCTACTTACTCTTACTTAGTGGATGATTGTACTACGAGTACGGACTGTATTGACCCCAACCAAGTAGATACCACATTCCCCTGTACTTTTGAGTATGATCCCGTTTGTGGATGCAATGGACAGACCTATGCTAATCAATGTGATGCTTTTTATGCAGGAGTGACAGACTGGACAGGAGGAGCTTGTGCTGGTACATCAGAATGTATTGATCCAAGTCTTATTGATTTGGGTGTTTTTTGTACGGCTGTTTATGATCCTGTCTGTGGATGCAATAATGTGACCTATGGCAATTCATGTGAAGCGACTTATTGGTATGGCGTGACTGAATGGACACCAGGTGAATGTTCTGGTTCAACATCTTGTAATATATCTCCTTTATTTTCGACTGATTTTCAATATGGATATGGAACAGATGATGTTCCACAATCAGAAGCGGTCTTAGTTTTTTGCTTCAACGACTTATCTTCTAGCTCCGCCAATATTGTCAGTTGGCAATGGGATTTTGATAATGGACAAACAGCCAATGTTGCCAATCCTTGTGATATTGCTTTTCAAATTGTAAGTGATGGAGTCGAAATAACCGAACCTTATACGGTGTGTTTGACCGTTACAGATGCTGATGGATGTCAAGAATCTATCTGTGCGGATTATGCTTTTGGTGGAGGCGAAGGCTGTATTGATCCTTATAGTGTTGATCCATTTGGAATTTGTACAGAAGAGTATTATCCTGTTTGTGGATGTAATGGAGTGACTTATGATAATCCTTGTTTTGCTGAAAACATTGCAGGTGTGACAAGTTGGACGGCTGGTCAATGTGGCAACCCTGTTATCGCTGATGCTTGTACAGACTTAGCAGGTATAGACTTTGGAGATTGTGAAGCCATCATTGGATATGGCTTGGTCAATGGCGTTTGTACAGCGATAGGTGGTTGTGGACCACTTGCGACCAATGGTATAGACTATTCGGCTGCTTTGACATCAATAGAAGACTGTGAAGCAAATTGTGAAACGACTGTCGAACCTTGTATGGACTTAGCAGGAGTCGATTTTGGTTTTTGCGATGCGATAGTAGGAGTTGGTTTGATTAATGGTGTTTGTACGACTATAAGTGGTTGTGGTCCTATCGTTGATGGGGTAGATTATTCGCCTGCTTTGTATGCTTCGGAAGCAGCATGTATGGCGGCTTGTGGTAGTTCTGACTGTGGTTATACCGATCCATTGAATGAGCTTCTTTGGCTAAAAGATACTTTAGAGGCTTATGTTGATATTTTTATTGATGAACAATGCTATTGTGACGATGTATTGACCTATGCTTGTTATCAAGGTGAAGCCATTTTTGTATTAGGGGAAGGACCGAACAGTTTATGTGATGATTATCAAACCTTTTACTATGATGAGACTGGCAACTTGATTTGTATCAATGGTGGGTTAGCTGGTGGAGATTGTTGGACAGTTGCTCCCGAACTATTAACAGATTTAGAGAGTGAGGAAGTTATCTGGTCTTGTGCAGATGCTTTTGCCAATAATGTAGCGGTCTCTTTAGAATTGAGAGCCTTATTAGAAGGGGCTTATATGGGAGGAGGAATGATGTCCACGAACTTAAATGAGCAAGGTTTATTACCTTCTTTCCATCCTTATTCTGGGAATCCTTACTATTTTGCAGGTGGAACGGCTACCAGCAATATTCCTGAAGATGCCGTAGATTGGGTTTTGATTGAAGCGAGAGAGACATTGACTAGTACGGACAAAGTAGCACAAGTCGGTTGGTTATTAGCAGATGGTAGCATTGTCAACCAAGAAGGTACGGGCAATATTTCAATGAATTTAGATGCAACTAAAAGCTATCATATTTGGGTACGTCATCGCAATCATTTAGACATTGTAAGCAATAATACGATAACACCACAAGCCAATATTTCTATCGACTTTACCAATGATATAGAAGCGGCTTATGGAAGCATTCAGTTGTCTGATATGGGAGATGGATACTTTAGTATGTTTGCAGGTGACTTTACAGGGGATGGAGTGATCCAAGTGACGGACTATGATATGTGGGAAACAGACCCTGCCCAATTGGACGTTTATTCCAATATGGATGGAACATTAGATGGAGTCGTACAAGTCACAGACTTTGATGCTTGGTTTCCTAATAAAGCTAAAATAGGAGCAGCCCAGCAAGGTTTCTAAAATAAATAGAATTTAAGTTTTTATCAATAGGTTGTAATCAATTCATTTGATTGCAACCTATTTTTGTTTTACCAAACT
>JAHDBB010000006.1 GCA_020630635.1 Chitinophagales bacterium | reverse complement strand
AGCGGGACTTTCTATAACGATGAAAGACAAACTGTTTGCTCCAAAAAGTAAAACAAATTTTACAAAAAGATGTACATCCAATTGATTATAAAGGAATTATAAAAAAGTCTCTTTTACTGTCATTCAAGGATCATTACTAAAAATAAAAAAACATCATTTTTTTTTGTTTTTAATAAAAAAGTACTACCTTTGCACAGCTTTTTGATAAAGGATATAATAAAATCCTTAATTAAATTGTCAAAAATAAATTAATGGGAGTAAAAGGATGCTCAAAATACCTATTGCAATACAATGCAGCTTCCCTCTTAATTAGACTCGGTTGGCTTTCATAATGCTTTCCATGTCAAAGGGGGATTATAAAAAGACTTTCCTTGTACCCCCAAAAAACCGAGTTTAAATGCCTACAATTCAACAATTAGTAAGAAAAGGTAGAAAGGTCATAAAAACACCTACTAAATCTAAAGCATTAGATTCTTGCCCACAAAGACGTGGAGTTTGTACTAGGGTATATACAACTACTCCTAAAAAACCCAACTCTGCATTGAGAAAAGTGGCTAAGGTAAGATTAACTAATGGTAGAGAAGTAATTGCGTACATTCCAGGTGAAGGACACAATCTACAAGAACACTCAATTGTCCTTATTCGTGGAGGAAGGGTAAAAGACTTACCTGGTGTAAGATACCACATTGTAAGAGGTTCTTTAGATACGGCAGGCGTTGCTGATAGAAAACAAAGCCGTTCCAAGTATGGAGCAAAAAGACCAAAAAAATAATCATTAAGAATTTAGAATAATGAGAAAAGCCAGAGCAAAAAAACGATACCTAACACCAGACCCTAGGTTCAATGACGAAAACGTAACTCGTTTTGTAAACAACTTGATGTGGAGTGGAAAAAAAAGCATTGCGTTTAAAATCTTTTATGATGCAGTTGATAGAATAAATGAAATTACGAATGAAGATGGTTATCAATTGTGGAAAAAAGGATTAGGTAATGTAATTCCTGAAGTAGAAGTAAGAAGCCGAAGAATTGGAGGGGCTACATTCCAGATTCCAACGGAAGTAAGAGTAGCAAGAAAAGTGTCTTTGGGTACAAAATGGCTTATTGGTTATGCCAGAAAAAGAAATGGCAAATCAATGGCTGAAAAATTAGCAGCTGAAATCATTGCGGCTTCTCGTAAAGAAGGAGCTGCCTTCAAAAAGAAAGAAGATACTCACAAGATGGCTGAAGCTAATAAAGCATTTTCACACTTTAGAGTTTAATTTCAAAAACAATAATTATTTAAGTCAGTTATGGCACGAGATCTAAATTTTACAAGAAATATTGGGATTGCTGCTCACATTGATGCAGGAAAAACCACTACTACTGAACGTGTACTTTATTATACAGGTATAACTCACAAAATTGGAGAGGTACACGACGGTGCAGCTACCATGGATTGGATGGAGCAGGAACAAGAAAGAGGTATTACGATTACATCTGCTGCTACCAAAACAGAATGGTTATATCGTGGTAAGCCATACCAAATTAATATCATTGATACTCCAGGACACGTTGACTTTACAGTAGAGGTAGAACGTTCTTTAAGAGTACTAGATGGTGTGGTTGCATTATTCTGTGCAGTATCAGGAGTAGAACCTCAATCTGAAACGGTTTGGAGACAAGCTGATCGCTATAAAGTCCCTCGTATCGGATTCGTAAACAAAATGGACCGTTCTGGCGCTGACTTTTTGGAAGTAGTAAGACAGGTCAAAGATATGCTTAAAGCCAATCCTGTTCCTTTGCAAATTCCAATCGGAGCAGAAGATGATTTTAGAGGTGTTGTTGATTTGATTACTAATAAAGCACTTGTTTGGGATGAGGATTCACAAGGAGCAACTTGGACCGAAATTCCAATCCCCGAAGATTTGCAAGCAGAAGTTGATGAATATCGTGAGAAACTAGTAGAGGCAGTAGCAGAGTACGATGATCAAATTCTTGAAAAATTCTTTGAAGATCCCAATTCTATTTCTGAAGACGAACTAATGGCGGCTATTAGAAAAGCAACCATTGATATGTCTATCATTCCTATGATGTGTGGTTCGGCTTTCAAAAACAAAGGAGTACAAAATTTGTTGGATGCGGTCATCTCTTATTTGCCATCTCCTTTAGATATAGAAGCGATTGAAGGAACAGATCCTGATAGTGGAGAAACGCTTTCTCGTAAACCAGATGCTAGCGAGCCTTTTTCAGCTTTAGCATTCAAAATTGCGACAGATCCTTATGTAGGACGTTTAGCGTTCTTTAGAGCATATTCAGGAAGACTAGATGCAGGATCTTATATCTTAAACAATAGAAGCGGTAAAAAAGAACGTATTTCTCGTATTTACCAGATGCACGCCAATAAGCAAAATCCTATTGATTTTATCGAAGCAGGAGATATTGGAGCAGCAGTAGGATTTAAAGACATCAAAACAGGGGATACATTAAGTGATTTAAAATCACCGATCATTCTTGAAAGCATGGAATTTCCTGAGCCAGTTATCGCAATGGCAATCGAGCCTAAGACTCAAAAAGACTTAGATAAATTGGGAATGTCTTTGGCTAAATTAGCAGAAGAAGATCCAACTTTCAAAGTATCTTTTGTAGAAGAGACAGGACAGACAGTCATCAGTGGTATGGGTGAGCTTCACCTCGAAATCTTAGTTGATCGATTGAAAAGAGAGTTTAAAGTGGAAACCAATCAAGGGGCACCACAAGTAAACTACAAAGAAGCGGTTACTAAAACAATCAAACACCGAGAAACCTACAAAAAACAATCAGGTGGTCGTGGTAAATTCGCAGACATCATCTTTGAAATTATGCCAGCCGATCCAGATCCAGAAACAGGAGAAGTTAAAGAAGGATTACAATTTGTCAATGACATCGTTGGTGGATCAATCCCAAGAGAATTTATTCCTTCTGTAGAAAAAGGCTTCAAAGAAGCAATGAAGACAGGGGTGTTAGCAGGATATAATATCGATTCTCTCAAAGTCCGTCTATTTGATGGTAGCTTCCACCAAGTGGATTCAGATGCTGTATCTTTTGAGTTATGTGCTAAAATGGCCTTCAGAAATTCAGCTCCTAAAGCTGGAGCAGTATTGTTAGAGCCTATCATGAAGTTAGAGGTAATTACACCAGAGGAAAGTACAGGGGATGTAGTTGGTGACATTAACAGAAGAAGAGGAATAATGGAAGGTATGGATATGAGAGCAGGGGCGCAAGTAGTAAAAGCCAAAGTACCACTTTCTGAAATGTTTGGATATGTGACGGCACTTAGAACCATCACTTCTGGTCGTGCTTCTTCAACTATGGAGTTCTCTCACTACGAAAAAGCTCCTAATGCTATTGCAGAAGAGGTGATTGCAAAAGCACAAGGTAAAGTAAAAGTAGATTAAGATTATGGCATCACAAAAAATTAGAATCAAACTTAAATCTTACGATCACAACTTAGTTGATAAATCTTCTGAGAAAATTGTGAAGACTGTAAGAGCTACAGGTGCGGTGGTATCGGGTCCGATACCACTGCCCACACACAAGAAGATATTTACTGTTCTTAAATCACCTCACGTGAACAAAAAATCAAGAGAACAGTTTCAATTGTGTACTTATAAAAGATTGTTAGACATATATAGTTCAACCTCTAAAACCATTGATGCTTTGATGAAGCTAGAGCTACCAAGTGGAGTAGATGTTGAAATAAAAGTATAATTATGACAGGATTAATAGGTAAAAAGGTCGGCATGACTAGCATATTCGATGAAAATGGCGCAAATGTCGCTTGTACAATCATCGAAGCCGGCCCCTGTTATGTAACTCAAATCAAAGACGAAGAAACAGACGGCTATTATGCTGTTCAGTTAGCTTTTGGAGAGCGTAAAGAAAAAAATCTTACAAGCGCAGTCAAAGGACATCTCAAAAAATCAGGAGTAAGTTCTGCTGCTACTATTAGAGAGTTTAGAGACTTTGAGGAAGAAGTTGATTTGGGTACTACAATAGATGCTTCAATTTTTCAAGAAGGTGAAGTTGTAAACGTTATTGGGACAACCAAAGGTAAAGGATTTCAAGGGGTAGTCAAAAGACACGGTTTTGGCGGGGTTGGACAAAGAACACACGGACAACACAACAGAGAAAGAGCTCCTGGAGCAATTGGAGCAGCATCTTATCCTGCTAGGGTATTCAAAGGAATGCGTATGGCTGGAAGAACAGGGAACAGTCGAGTGAAAACTCGAAATTTGAAAATTGTCAAAGTTTTTAAAGATAAAAACCTTGTCTTGGTCAAAGGTTCGGTACCAGGAGCTAAAGGTTCTTATGTAATTATTGAAAAATAAGAGCAATTATGAGAGTTGATGTATTAAGTGCCGACGGTAATGCTACAGGAAAACAGGTAGAACTCAAAGACGACATCTTTGGGATTAAACCCAATGATCATTGCATCTATCTGGCTGTAAAACAGTACCTCGCCAATCAAAGACAAGGAACGCACAAGTCTAAAGAACGAAATGAAATAGCTGGATCTCGTAAAAAGCTAAAAAAGCAAAAGGGATCTGGTGCGGCTCGATTTGGAGACATCAAAAACCCTCTCTTCAGAGGGGGGGGGCGAGTATTTGGACCCAAACCTCGTAACTACGAGATTAAACTTAACAAAAAGGTCAAAAAAATAGCCCGCAATTCTGCTTTAACTTACAAAGCCAAAGATCAAAACATCTATGTCTTAGAAGACCTAAAGTTTGATGCGCCAAAGACCAAACAGTTTGTTGATATTTTGAATAAGCTAGAGCTAAATGGCAAAAAGACTTTATTAGTAACCAAAGATAGTGATAAGAACGTAATCTTGTCAATACGAAATGTTGCTAAAGCCAATAGCGTCAATGTCAATTCTTTAAATACTTACGACATCCTCAATGCCAACGCTTTGATTATTGTCGAAAGTGCAGTAGAAGACATCGTTTAGTTAATAGCAAAATTATATAGTAATGTCAAAAAATATACTCATCAAGCCTGTTATTACAGAAAAATCTGAAAAACTAGGGGAAGACCGCAATGCCTATACCTTTTATGTCAATCTTAAAGCAAATAAAATTGAGATAAAAAAGGCCGTAGAAGAGATGTTCGAGGTTTCTGTAACCAAAGTCAATACATTGAGAACACCCAGAATAGCGAAAACTCGTTATACCAAGACAGGCTTTTTAACGGGTAAGACTGCATTAAAAAAGAAAGCAATTGTCACATTAGCCGAAGGCGATGTCATAGATTTTTATGCCGATGCAGAACTTCCAACAGAGAACGAAGATGAACCAACTGCAGCAGAAGCATAAAAAAACCAATGTTCCTTTTTAGGAGCGAAAGGTTCAAATGCTTCGTCGTACAGGAAAGTCCCGCTATCCGTTCTTATTCGTGTAGCCTTGCCTTCTACCGCAAGTCTTTTCGACTTGTGGTTCAGAGCCTTTCACACGAATATCACTACTATCGGGGCTAGTTCGTTAAGGTCAGAACCCATAGTTTCTGAACCAATTTAAAAACCAAAATATTATAGAGACATCTCAAAAGTGATTGAAAACACCAATCACCACAAACTTGTCACTTTAATTCAAAAGTATGGTTTTCGATAACCGATAAGAATCGAAATTATGGCAACAAAAAAATATAATCCAACTACACCTGGTACAAGATTTAGAGTAAGTGTTGACTACTCTGAGTTAACCACCAATAAGCCAGAAAAAAGCTTGTTGGCTCCACACTCAAAGTCAGGAGGTAGAAACAGCAAAGGGCGCACAACTGCCCGAAACAGAGGAGGAGGACACAAAAAGCGTTACAGAATCATTGACTTCAAGCGAAATAAGCACGGAGTACCTGGTGTTGTCAAAACAGTAGAGTATGATCCCAATCGTACCGCTTTTATTTCTTTAATCGCTTATGCCGATGGTGAAAAACGATACATCATTGCACCAGAAGGCATTAAAGTAGGCGATAAAATTGTGTCAGGAGAAGGGGCATCACCTGATTTAGGAAACACCCTTTTTCTCAAAGATATTCCTTTAGGAACGATCATTCACAATATAGAGCTAGAACCAGGAAGAGGAGCAGTCATTGCAAGAAGCGCAGGAACCTATGCACAATTGGCAAACAAAGACGGCAGATATGCCATTATCAAAATGCCATCAGGTGAAACCCGTATGATTCTTTTGACTTGTAAAGCGACCATTGGAACCGTTTCCAACACAGATCACAACTTACAAGTTTTAGCAAAAGCAGGACGTAACCGTTGGAAAGGTAAGAGACCTCGTACAAGAGGAGTCGCAATGAACCCTGTCGATCACCCAATGGGAGGTGGAGAAGGTAAATCTTCTGGAGGACATCCACGTTCAAGAACAGGATTATATGCCAAAGGTAAGAAGACTCGTAATCGCCACAAGGCATCTTCTAAATTAATCATTAGTAAGAAAAAATCTAGAAAATAATGGCTAGATCATTAAAAAAAGGACCTTACGTAAGCTACAAGTTACAGAAAAAAATAGACGCTCTCAACGAAAGTGGTAAGAAAAAACTTATCAAAACGTGGTCTAGAGCATCTGTCATTTCTCCTGACTTTGTAGGACACACAGTAGCTGTCCACAATGGAAATAAGTTCATACCAGTGTATGTCACAGAAAACATGGTAGGACACAAATTTGGAGAGTTCTCTCCAACTCGTAATTTTAAAGGTCATTCTTCAAAGAAATTAAAGTAAGATAGAATGGAAGCTGTTGCAAAATTGAAAAACTTTAGAATGTCACCTCGTAAGGTTCGTTTGGTGGCAGACTTAATTCGTGGCGAAGACGTAGGTAAAGCACTCAATACGCTAAAATTTACCAAAAAACATGCAGCCCACAACTTAGAAAAGCTATTGCGTTCAGCTATTTCTAACTGGGAAAATAAAAATGCAGGTAAAAGTGCAGAAGACGCTGATTTATTTATCAAAAAAATCACCGTTGATCCTGGTAGAATGCTCAAAAGATTCCGACCAGCACCATTTGGTCGTCCACACCGTATTCGCAAACGTTCCAACCATGTTACGATTGTCATTGATAGTCGTTTAGCAGAGGAACAATTAGAACAACTCGTAGAACAAGCTACAGTTGCAGCGGAGGTGGCACAAACAGATGATGCACCAGAAACAGATAATCAATCAACTGAATCAACAGAGACAACTCAATAGCCAAAATATAGTTAAGATATGGGACAAAAAACAAATCCAATAGGCAATAGATTAGGCATCGTTAGAGGTTGGGAATCCAACTGGTACGGTTCCTCTAAAGATTTTGCTGATAAGTTAGTAGAAGACGAAAATATTCGTAAATACCTCAATCACCGTATTGATAAAGGAGGAATTGCACGTATTGTGATAGAAAGAACTCTAAAGAGAATCACCATTACAATCCATACTTCTAGACCTGGTATTATTATTGGTAAAGGAGGAGGAGAAGTTGATCGAATTCGTGAGGAGTTGAAAAAACTAACAAGCAAAGAAGTCCAAATCAATATCATCGAAATTCGTCGTCCAGAACTAGATGCTAGTATTGTTGCTGAAACTATAGCAAAGCAGCTTGAGTCAAGAGTGAACTTCCGTAGAGCCATCAAAATGGCTATTGGATCTACGATGAGAATGGGAGCAGAAGGAATCAAAGTACGAGTTGCAGGACGTTTGAATGGTGCAGATATGGCACGTTCTGAAGAATATAAAGACGGACGTATTCCTCTACACACTTTCAGAGCAGATATCGATTATGCACTCAAAGAAGCCAATACAATCTATGGTATTATCGGTGTGAAAGTTTGGATTTGCAAAGGTGAAAAATATGGAAAAGTTGATTTAACACCAGCAAAACCAAAGAAACAAGAAAGAAGAAGAGGTGGTGGTCGAAATCGTGGAGGAAACCGTGGAGGAAATCGTGGAGGAAACCGAAGAGGGTAATTTTATGATAATCTAACAACACTAGTTGTTAAAATAAAAAGTTATGTTACAGCCAAAAAGAACAAAATACAGAAGGCAACAAAAAGGAAAAGTTAAAGGTGTTGCAGGGCGTGGAGCAACCATTGCTTTTGGTTCATTTGGACTTAAATCATTAGGAACAGGATTCATCTCGGCCAAAACCATAGAAGCTGCTCGTGTTGCTATGACTCGTTATATGAAAAGGGAAGGTAAAGTTTGGATTCGCATCTTTCCGGATAAACCATTAACGAAAAAACCTGCCGAAGTACGTATGGGTAAGGGTAAAGGAGCTCCTGACAGATGGGTAGCCGTAGTCAAACCTGGTACCATTATGTTTGAAGCAGAAGGGGTTCCATCTGCTATCGCAGAAGAAGCCTTCAGATTAGCGGCCCAAAAACTTCCTGTAAAAGCGAAGTTTGTCGTCAGAAGAGATTATGTTGAAACTAATTAATATAAGAAAATGGATAACATAACAAAATACACCTCAGAAGAGTTGAAAGCACTTTCTGTCCAAGAATTGGAAAGTAAGTTGAAAGAAGACGCTAGCGAATATCAAAAGGCACGTTTCAACCATGCCGCTGTCAAAATAGCTAACTTCAACCAATTCAAAGAAATGCGTAGAAATATTGCTCGTATCAACACTGAATTGAGAGCAAGAGAAATAGCAGCAAAAAAATAAATTCCAAATGTCAGAACAAAGAAAACTCCGAAAGTCTCGTATCGGTATCGTTACTAGTGATAAAATGGATAAAACCATTACAGTTACTGTGGAACGTAAAGTAATGCACCCTATGTACGGCAAATTCATCAAGAAAACCAAAAAGTTTGCTGCGCATGATGAAAAAAACGAGTGCAACATAGGAGATACCGTTAAAATAATGGAAACCAGGCCATTAAGCAAAAGAAAAACCTGGAGATTAGTCGAAATCATTGAAAGAGCAAAATAATGATACAACAAGAATCTAGGCTAAGAGTTGCCGATAACAGCGGTGCCAAAGAAGTGCTTTGTATTCGTGTACTTGGTGGTACAGGAAGACGATATGCTTCTCTAGGGGACAAAATTATTGTCGCCGTCAAAGATGCTGCACCAGGGGGAGGTGTCAAAAAAGGAGCCGTCTCACCTGCCGTCATCGTTCGTACACGAAAAGAAGTACGAAGAAAAGATGGCTCATATATCCGATTTGACGACAATGCAGTCGTTTTACTTAATACTCAAGATGAACCTAGAGGAACTCGTATCTTTGGTCCTGTTGCCAGAGAACTAAGAGAGCGTGAATACATGAAAATCGTTTCTTTAGCTCCTGAAGTTCTTTAAATCATAAAGTCATGAAAAAGAAGACGCAAAATAATTTTAAGTTTCACATCAAATCAGGAGATACCGTTAAAGTCCTTAGCGGCAACTCAAGAGGTACGGTTGGCAAGGTCCTAAAAGTAGATCGAAAAAAATATCGTGCAATCGTAGAAGGTGCCAACATGATTACGAAGCATACCAAAGCTCGTAGTGAAGAAACAGAAGGAGGACGAATTGAAAAAGAGGGAACTATCCATATCTCAAATTTAATGTTAGTCGATCCAGCAACAAACGAAACTACACGTACAGGTAGAAAAAAAGGAGAGAATGGAAGAATGGTTCGTTATTCTAAAAAAACAGGAGCGATAATTAATGGAAATATAGAAGAAAATGGAAAAGAAGAATAAAACAAGATTACAATCCAAATATGAGCAAGAAATCGTTCCTGCTCTTATGGAACAGTTTAGCTACAAAAGCATCATGCAAGTACCTCGTCTTCAAAAGATTTGTTTGAATCAAGGACTTGGAGCTGCAACTCAAGACAAAAAAATGGTCGATGTTGCAGTCAAAGAAATGACCGCCATCACGGGGCAAAAAGCACTCCCAACCATTGCCAAAAAATCTGTCTCTAACTTCAAATTAAGAGAGGGAATGCCTATTGGGGTAAGAGTGACTCTTCGTAAAGACCGTATGTGGGAATTTCTTGATAGACTTTTAGCCGTTGCATTACCTCGTGTAAGAGACTTTAGAGGAGTCAATGATAAGAGCTTCGATGGTAGAGGTAATTACAGCATGGGGATTACCGAACAGATTATCTTTCCTGAAATTAATATCGACAAAATTTCTCGAATCACAGGAATGGATGTTACCTTTGTTACTTCAGCCCCAACTGATGCTGAAGCGTTTGCCTTACTCAAAGCATTGGGTATGCCTTTTAAAAACCAAAATTCTTAATCGCTATGGCTAGAGAAGCAGTAAAAGCACGAGAAAGAAAAAGACAAAGACTTGTCAAAAAATATGCTGAAAAAAGAGCAGCACTCAAAGCAGCAGGAGACTATGAAGGATTGGATAGATTACCCAAAAATGCCTCTCCTGTAAGATTACATAACCGTTGTCGTCTCACAGGTCGTCCCAAAGGCTATGTACGTTACTTTGGTATCTCAAGAGTAGCTTTGAGAAAACTAGCACTTGCAGGCAAAATTCCAGGAATGACCAAAGCAAGTTGGTAAAAATCATTAGTTGTACAAATAAAAAGAAAAAAGTATGTCAGCAGTGACAGATCCAATTGCAGATTATTTGACACGGATTCGAAATGCTATCTTAGCCAACCACCGAATCGTCGAAATTCCTGCATCGAATCTCAAAAAAAGAATGACTGAAATTCTTTACGAGCAAGGATACATCTTTCGCTATAAATTTGAAGATACTCCCAATAATCAAGGAGTAATCAAAATTGCCTTAAAGTATGATCCTTTTACAAAAAAATCAGCAATTACCAAGATCGAAAGGGTAAGTAGGCCAGGTTTACGTCAATTTACGAAGTCTGATAAAATACCAAGAGTTATCAATGGATTAGGGATTGCTATTATCTCTACTTCTTCTGGTGTGATGACTGGCAAAGAAGCAAGATCACTAAAGGTAGGAGGTGAAGTACTTTGTACTATCTACTAAAATAAAAACAGTAAAGAGCAATTCACTTTTTGTATAGTGAATTGTTTTTTGTCTAAAAATAAGCGTATGTCTAGAATAGGAAAAGCACCCATCAATATACCGGCTGGTGTGACCATCAACGTAGATGATTCTAATACAGTTACAGTCAAAGGTGCAAAAGGAGAACTTAAACAAGCCATTGATCCAGACATTTCTCTCAAAATCGAAGACGGAGTGTTAAATGTTGCTCGTCCTACTGACCAGAAAAGACACCGTTCTCTTCATGGACTTTACAGGGCCCTTATCAATAACATGGTCATAGGAGTTTCTCAAGGTTACAAAAAAGAACTAGAGTTGGTTGGAGTTGGTTATCGTGCCAACAATACAGGCAACCTATTAGAAATTCAAGTAGGATATTCACACCCTATTTACTTTATGGTACCCAATGAGTTAAAGTTGGAGACAATATCTGAAAAAGGTAAAAACCCTATTATTGTTCTTGAAGGCGTTGACAAACAACTTATTGGACAGGTTGCTGCCAAAATTAGAGCCTTTAGAAAGCCAGAACCATACAAAGGAAAAGGTATCAAATTTAAAGGAGAAGAGCTTAGAAGAAAACAAGGTAAAACGGCTGCTTCATAATCCTTCTTTTTTCTTTAGTAATGGTTAAATAATAAATTCCTCATTTGTAACAAAGAGACTTTTTGATGGAGAGCGGTTCGACGACTCGACAAAAAACGGAGCGGTCCGACGTTTCGGCATAGCAGGGCTAAGACGAGGCTTTTGAACTGGTCCGACATCTCGGAAATACATTGGAAAGTATCACAGTTAAAATGCGGAAGTTGTTTTTTTATCATTACGTATTCTAAAAAAATCTGGAGGAGAGAACAGTCCGTATTTCATCGTGTTGGATCTCCCCGCTATCCGTTCTTATTCGTGTCGCCAACGTTTTAGGTAGCCAACGCTTCCACACGAATACCACTACTATCGGGTCTAGTTGGATAGGATAGTACTGCTTAGTGCCAGATCAAAAATCAATATCAACAAAATACAATTAAAAATGGCTTCTAAAAAAGTAGAAAGAAGACGAAAAATTCGCTATAAAATTAGAAACAAAATTGAAGGAACGTCTCAACGTCCTCGACTTGCTATATTCCGAAGCAACAAAGAAATCTATGCCCAAATCATTGATGATTTAGCAGGACACACCTTAGTTGCTACCGATTCAAAAGCTGTAGGTGCTTCTGGCACAAAAGTTGAAATAGCTAAAGAAGTTGGAAAAGCCCTCGGAAGCAAAGCCAAAGCTGCGGGTATCGAAAATATTTTGTTTGATAGAAGTGGATACTTATATCACGGACGAGTCAAAGCTTTAGCAGAAGGAGCAAGAGAGGCAGGACTAGTATTTTAACCAAAATAAAATCAAGTGAAAAGAGATCAGAAAAGAAACCAGAGAAAAGACAACAAAAGAGGCGATTCCGACCTCAAAGACAAAGTTGTTGCCATCAATCGTGTTGCAAAAGTAACCAAAGGTGGACGTACCTTTAGTTTTTCTGCTATTGTAGTAGTAGGAGATGGTAAAGGTAAAGTAGGACACGGACTTGGTAAAGCACGTGAGGTAGTTGAAGCAATCAACAAAGGAAAAGAAGAAGCTTCTCGTGGTATGGTAAAAGTCCCTTTGCACGAAGGAACTATCCCACATCGTCAACACGGTAAATATGGTGCTGGAAAAGTATTATTACGTCCTGCATCAAAAGGAACAGGAGTAATTGCAGGAGGTGCAATGCGTGCTGTTTTGGAATGTGCTGGTGTGACAGATGTAATTGCTAAATCTCTGGGATCTTCCAATCCTCACAATGTTATCAAAGCTACAATGGATGCTCTATCTAAGTTGAGAGATCCTTTTGTTATTGCCAAAACACGAGGTATTAGCCTTAATAAAGTTTATACCGCCAAAGATGACTAATCTTTTGATATAAACTTTAGAACAATTACATGGTTTTGGGATAGAGGTTGAGACTATGCAAAATAGCCCCGATAGCAGTGGTATTGCTGTGTGTGCGTTGGGTTATATTGCAGAAAAGCAACAGCAATAAGAACGGATAGCGGGACTTTCCATTACGACAAAGCACCCAAATATTCGCTCCTAAAAAAAGTATTAATTCTAACAGTGTATATCACATTATTATCTATAGGTGTAACAAAAACATTAGACAATGGGTAAAGTAAAAATAACACAAGTCAAAAGCATAATAGATCGTCCTAAAAGACAAAAAAGAACGATGGAAGCACTTGGCTTGAGAAAAATCGGTATGACTACCGAAAAAGAGCTTAATGATGCGGTACAAGGTATGATTCGCAAAGTAGAACACCTTGTCAAAGTAGAAGAAGTTTAATTTTTTTAACAAAGCAAGTCATGGAATTACATACACTGAAGCCAGCCAAAGGCTCTGTCAAAAAAAAGAAAAGAGTGGGACGTGGACAAGGTTCAACCAGAGGTGGAACATCAACACGTGGACACAAAGGTGCAAAATCTCGTTCTGGTTACTCAAGAAAAAGAGGTTTTGAGGGAGGTCAAATGCCTCTTCAAAGAAGAGTACCCAAAAGAGGTTTTAAAAATATCAATCGGGTAGAGTATCTCGGTTTAAACTTGGATTCTGTCCAAAAATTAGCTGACAAACATAGTATCTCTGAATTTTCTTTTGAAAAATTAAGAGAATTAAAAATCGTTGGCAAAAACCATAAAATAAAAATATTGGGTAGAGGAGAGTTAAAATCTGCTATTACCTTCAAAGTTCATGCTTGTAGTGCTTCTGCAAAAGAGGCTATCGAAAAAGCAGGAGGTTCTCTTGAATTATTATGATAAACTTGCTATTTTGAAGACTTTTGTGTGTATATTGCTAATTAATTGAACTAAATGTCTCTTAGATATTGTTTAGCAAATGTTCTACAATATCTTAGAATAGCTTGAATATAGTGTTATGAACAAACTGATAGAAACCTTAAAAAATATTTGGAAAATTGAAGACCTAAGGAATAAAATAATTTATACCTTGGGTCTCGTATTAATATACCGTATTGGCTCATTTATTGTTTTGCCAGGTATTGACCCTAATGCACTTGGTGACTTGCAAGCACAAGGACAAGGAGGATTATTAGGGATTCTGAATATGTTTGTGGGAGGATCTTTTACAAGAGCCTCTGTTTTTGCATTAGGAATCATGCCTTATATCTCGGCATCTATTGCTGTACAGCTCCTAACATTAGCAGTCCCTTACTTCCAAAAACTCCAAAAAGAAGGAGAAAGCGGAAGACGGAAGATCACTCAAATGACTCGTTATCTCACGATCATTGTTACTGCGGTACAAGGTATTGGATACATCACCTTCCTTAATTCTATCGCAGGTAATGCAATTGTAATCCCATCAAAATTCCTTTTTGCCGTTTCTACGATGATTGTATTAACAGCAGGAACCGTATTTTGTATGTGGTTGGGTGAAAAAATCACTGATAGAGGTATTGGTAATGGTATTTCCTTATTGATTATGATTGGTATTATCGCCAATTTACCATTTGGATTATCTGCAGAATTACAAAGTAAACTCGCTGGTGGAGGTGGAGGACTGATCTTCTTCTTGATAGAAATAGCCATCTTTGTTGCCATCGTATTTGTGACGGTATTATTGATTCAAGGGGTTCGTAGAATTCCTGTAGAGTACGCAAGAAGAATCGTTGGAAATAAACAATATGGCGGTGTACGACAATTTATTCCATTAAGAGTCAATGCATCTGGTGTGATGCCAATCATCTTTGCACAAGCATTGATGTTCATTCCTTCTTTTGTAGGACAATTAGCACCAGAATCAGCTATTGGTCAAAGTCTGGCAACAGGTGAGTACTATTATTCTTTCTGGTACAATGCACTGTTTTTTATCTTAGTTGTATTATTTACTTACTTCTATACTGCCTTGATCATTAATCCGAATCAGATGGCAGAGGACATGAAACGTAACAATGGATTTATTCCTGGTGTAAAGCCTGGAAAAAGCACAGCAGATTTTATTGATAATGTTCTTTCTAAAATAACTTTACCAGGAGCGATTGCATTGGGTATCATTGCGATTTTACCTGTATTTGCTAACATGGCAGGAGTCAATCCTCGTTTTGCCGATTTCTTTGGAGGAACGTCCTTATTAATTTTAGTAGCAGTTGTATTGGATACTTTACAACAAATTGAAAGCCACTTATTAATGCGTCACTATGATGGGTTAATGAAAGGAGGAACCCGTATCAAGGGTAGAGCCAGTGGAGCTGTTGGTGCAAGTGTTTAAACCTTTATATAGTCGCTGTGTTAAAGAGTTATGATTTACTACAAAACACCTGAAGAAATAGAGTTGCTTCGAGAAAGCAATCTTCTTGTCTCTCGAACTCATGCAGAAGTTGCTAAGGTCATTCGACCAGGCATTACAACACTGCAATTAGATCAAATCGCTGAATCCTATATTAGAGATATGGGAGGCGTGCCGGGATTCAAAGGATATAGAGGGTTTCCTTATACCCTTTGTATTTCTGTTAATGAGCATGTGGTTCATGGGATGCCTAGCAAGCGAGAACTAAGAGAAGGAGACATTATCTCTATAGACTGTGGAGTAGTAAAAAACAGCTTTTATGGTGATTCTGCTTATACCTATTGTGTAGGAGAAGTCAAAGAAGAGATCATGAAACTGTTGAGAGTAACCAAAGAAGCTCTTTATAAAGGAATTGAGAAAGCCATTGTTGGCAATAACATAGGAGATGTTTCTAATGCCATACAAGAATATGCAGGAAGAAAACATCGTTATGGAATTGTGAGAGAACTAGTTGGACATGGAGTTGGAAGACAATTACATGAAAGTCCCGAAGTTCCCAATTATGGTAAAAAAGGTTCAGGAATAAGACTGAAAAAAGGTCTGGTTATCGCTATAGAACCAATGGTCAATATGGGGAGAAGACACATCGAACAGTTGGCAGATGGATGGACCATCGCAACCAGAGACGGCAAACCATCTGCCCATTTTGAGCATACGGTAGCAGTACAACCCAACCAAGCAGACATTCTTTCAACCTTTGAATATACAG
This sequence comes from Chitinophagales bacterium, assembly GCA_020630635.1. Classification (GTDB taxonomy): domain Bacteria; phylum Bacteroidota; class Bacteroidia; order Chitinophagales; family UBA2359; genus JAHDBB01. The sequence goes on along the minus strand of JAHDBB010000006.1, from coordinate 21,292 downwards.
AAGCGGCAATTAAAAGTAATATAGAATTGTCAGAAGTTATATAATTTTATTATCTTTGCACCCCACAAAAAAATTAAATGGGTAAACAGGACGTAATAAAGCAAGACGGAGTCGTTGTTGAATCTTTAGGAAATGCCAAGTTTCGAGTACGATTGGAAAATGGACATGAGATTCTCTCTCATATCGCCGGTAAAATGCGTTTGCATTATATAAGAATCTTACCAGGTGATAAAGTAGCTGTAGAAATGTCGCCTTACGACTTAACAAAAGGTAGAATTACCTACCGTTATCGCTAAAAAAGTAAATTAAATCATTGACTGATATTGCTTAAACAATAACAGTATAAACTTTTCATGCCATGAAAGTAAGAGCATCTATAAAAAAAAGAACCGCTGATTGTAAAGTGGTAAAAAGAAAAGGCAAGTTATATGTCATTAACAAAAAGAATCCTCGCTTCAAACAAAGACAAGGATAAAAAACAACCTAAAAGATAGATTATGGCACGTATTGCAGGTATAGATTTACCAAAGTTCAAAAAAATCAAAATTGCCCTTACCTATATATATGGTATTGGAAACACTACAGCCTTACAAATATTAGAAGCTGCTGATATTGATCCTGAGAAAAAAGCAAGGGACCTAACTGACGAAGAAATTACCAACATCAGAACTGAAATTGGTGATATCAAAGTAGAAGGTGAACTTAGAAGTGAGGTTCAGTTAAATATCAAGCGTCTAATGGACATCGGCTGTTATAGAGGTATCCGACATAGAAAAGGGCTTCCATTAAGAGGGCAACGTACACGTACCAACGCTAGACAAAGAAAAGGTAAGCGTAAAACAGTTGCAGGTAAGAAAAAAGCAGTTAAGTAATCACAATTAAAAAATAAATAAAATGGCAAAAGGAAAAGGTAAAAGAACCCCTGCCAAAAAAAGAAATGTACATGTAACTGCTGAAGGAAAAGCCTATATTAAAGCTAGCTTCAACAACATTATCATTTCTATCACCAATGCCAAAGGAGATGTCATTTCTTGGTCATCTGCGGGTAAATCTGGATTTAGAGGTTCCAAAAAAAATACTCCTTACGCAGCACAAATTTCTGCAAGTGACGCAGCAAAAACAGCGTATGACGCAGGTTTGCGAAAAGTAGAGGTATTGGTAAAAGGACCAGGTGCAGGAAGAGAGTCAGCAATCCGTACTATCAATAATTCAGGAATTGAAGTAACCGTCATTCGAGATGTTACTCCGTTACCACACAATGGATGTCGTCCTCCAAAGAAAAGAAGAGTCTAATACTTTGCTTTAGGAGCTATTTCATTCCTAAATATTTAAATTTTAAAACTCAAAATCGCCGCCAACTCCAATTGGTGGCATTTCGTTTGTAAATAGGTAGCATCAAAAAGACTACCAGGTCCAGCAAAATAATTTAAAAAATGGCAAGATATAAAGGTCCAAAGACAAAAATTGCAAGAAAATTTGGCGAAGCCATCTTCGGATATGATAAGAGCTTCGAAAGAAAAAATTACCCACCAGGACAACACGGACCTGGTAAAAGAAGAAAATCTCCTTCTGATTATGGTTTGCAATTAAAAGAAAAGCAAAAAGCAAAATATACCTACGGTGTATTGGAACGTCAATTCCGTAACTTATTCAAAGAAGCCAACAGAAGACAAGGAGTAACAGGTGAAAACTTACTCCAATTATTGGAAACTCGTCTTGACAATGTGGTCTTTCGAATGGGACTCGCTCCTTCTCGAAGAGCTGCACGACAGTTAGTAAGCCACAAGCATATTGTTCTCAATGGGCGTGTATGCAACGTGCCTTCTGCTAGTGTCAAAATCAACGATGTCATCAGTATCAGGGAAAAGTCTAAAGATTTTAAGGTTATCCAAGAGTCTTTAAACAAAAAAGGTAAGCAATTTCCTTGGGTAGATTTCAATCGTGATTCAATGTCAGGAACCTTATTGGCTATTCCTCAAAGACAAGAAATTCCAGAAAATATCAAGGAGCAGTTGATAGTCGAGCTTTACTCGAAGTAAAGTTCAATCGAACGATTTTCTTCTATATATTGTTCTTATAGAAGCTTTATTAGGAGAGAACAGTTCCTCTTTCATCGCAACAGGTCTCCCCGCTATCCGCTATTATGAATGTAGCTTGGCCACAACCCACGCCAATGCGAGTACATTCATACCGCTACTATCGGGTCTAGTTGGTTGCAGAAAGAACCTATAGAAACTGTACATTGAATAGTCAAAAACCAGCACAGGTATTTTGACAGAAGTCATCTAATTAAGGCTAAATTTTCAAAATCCAACATAAACTATCTACTTATGAGTCTATTGACATTCCAAACACCTGACAAAATTATCTTACAAAAAGCAACGGACTTTGAAGGACTATTCGAATTTCGTCCATTAGAGCCTGGATTTGGTGTAACTGTTGGAAACGCTTTGAGAAGAATTTTGTTATCTTCCCTCGAAGGATACGCAATCACTTCCATTAAGATTAGTGGAGTTGACCATGAGTTTGCAACGATGGAAGGAGTTATTGAAGATATTACTGAAATTGTACTCAACCTCAAACAAGTACGTTTCAAAGTGAATGACCCAGAAGATGATGGACAGCCAGAGCGTTTGCACATTAGCTTAAATGGACAAAACGAATTTAGAGCAGGCGATATTTCAAGATTTACTACTAGATTTGCCATCACCAATCCTGACAAGTTAATTTGTCAAATGGATGAATCTGTGAACTTTGAAATGGAGATTGTCCTCAAAAAAGGACGTGGGTATGTAGCTGCTGAAGAAAATGCATCAAAAGACGATCCTATTGGTACTATTCCGATTGATGCCATCTATACGCCTATCAAGAATGTAAGATACAGCGTTGAAAATACAAGGGTAGAACAAAAAACCGATTACGAAAAACTCATCATCGAAATCAAAACAGATGGAACCATCCATCCCGAAGAAGCCATCAAAGAAGCTGCTAAAATTATGATCCAGCACTTGATGTTGATTTCTGATGAAAATATCACTTTCGATACCAAGCCAGATCCAAGCGAAGACATCGTTGATGAACACGTATTACATATGCGTAAGTTACTCAAAACCAACTTGGAAGATCTTGACTTATCAGTTAGAGCTTACAACTGTCTAAAAGCTGCGAAAATCAATTCATTAGGCGAATTAGTACAATACGACACAGCCGAGTTGATTAAATTCCGAAACTTTGGACGTAAATCTCTAATGGAAATCGAACAATTAGTGATTGATAAAGGACTTTCTTTTGGAATGGACCTTTCTAAATATAAATTAGACGAAGAATAAGCAACATTTTTTATAATAACTGGCTAAGTAAGCAAATCTTACAAAGTCACCGAATTAGATAAAGCTATGCGACACGGTAAAAAATTCAATCATCTTAAAAGAAAGACAGCACATCGTAAAGCGATGTTAGCAAACATGGCTTGTTCCTTAATTGAGCATAAAAGAATCAAAACAACTTTAGCCAAAGGAAAAGCACTTAGAAAATATGTTGAGCCACTTTTGACTAAAGCAAAAACAGATACAACTCATAGCCGAAGAGTCGTATTTAGCTATCTTAAAAACAAAGAAGCCATCAAAGAATTATTTGGTGATATTTCTAACAAAATTGCTAATAGACCAGGCGGTTATACACGTATCATTAAGACAGGCTTCCGATTAGGAGATGGTGCAGAAATGTGTATCATCGAGCTAGTTGATTACAATGACTTGATGCTTCAAACAGACGATCCTTCTAAGAAGAAAACAAGAAGAAGTCGTCGTCGTAAGAAAAAAGGCGGAGATGAAGCTCAAGCAGCAGCAGCTACTACGGAAACAGCAACGGAAGAAGTAAAAGAAGAAGCTCAAAATGTAGTAGAGGAAGTAAAGCAAGAAGCCACTGAAACGGTAGAGGAGGTAAAACAAGAGGCAACTGATGTGGTAGAGGAAGTAAAAGAAGAAGCACAAGATGTCGTAGATGAAGCAACTTCAGAAGAGCCAAAGGCTGACGATGCAGAAGAACCTAAAAAGGACGAAGAATAAAAACCTTTCGAAAAGATTAAATAAAAAGCCATTTCCTAATCGGAAATGGCTTTTTTTATTTTTTTTGAGTCTTTGATACTTTTGGTAAAATGAGTCTAAAACTTAAGAAATACAAAAAAATAAAACATTGAGACCTTTCAAAATAGCCCCGATAGAAATGGTATTCGTGTAGAAGCGTTGGCTTAGAAAAACCTAGCCACACGAATAAGAATGGATAGCGGGACTTTCCATTACGACGAAGCACCCCCAACCCTTCGCTCCAAAAATAAAAAATAAAACAAAGCACCTAAACTTCGTCCCAAATAACGTAAAGCAAATTCACGAATTTGCTCAACCCCGAATCGCAATAAAAAAAGCCATTTCCTAATCGGAAATGGCTTTTTTTATTTTTCAAAAACAAAATCAATTATTTCTTAATAAACTTTGTTGCAAGTAACTCATCGCCTTTCTTAACAGATAAGAAATAAGCACCAGGAGCATATTGACTTGCATCCAAACTCATTTGGTTAAGACCTGCTGTTGCTTTACGAGTAAATTGCTGAACCAATTTTCCAGACAAATCAAAGATTTGAATGTCCACATCAGCAGCATTGGTCAATTGAAGCTCCAACGTCATATTATCTTGTACTGGAACAGGCTGTAAAGAAACAATTTGCCAGCCGTTACCAACCAAGTTAGTCGTATTAGAAGAAACTTCACAAACATCACTGAATGAAGTACTTAATCCTTCAAATGAACCATTCAAGAATTTATTAGAAGGCTCATTAGATGCATCATTAAAGTTAGAACCAGCTAAGTTGGTAACATGACCATTTTGAGTTCCAGTCACTTTAAGCTTAGGAGATTGATTATTATCCAATACTTCAAAGCAAATAGTCGATAAAGTCGTCCATTCATCAGACAATTTAGAAGTACAATCAGCACCAGATACATAAGGACTGGTCAATAAGGTAGAAATTAAGAAATCTCCAGGAATCAATCCATCAAAACTATGTGGAGCATAGGGACTCAAGCTAGAACAGCTTGTAGCAGGGTCAAAATTTTTGGAAGTATAGCTACCTTTTGTAATTTCTCCTGTTCTACCAGAGAAGCTCAAAACTTCAGGATCATAACTAAATCGAACGGAAGCATTACCCATTACTTGAGCATCTGCATCAGAAATATTAAGCTGTACATCCACACAATATAAGTTAGCCTCACAGTTGGAACTAGCAGTATTTTCTGTAAACTGTACATTCACAGATTGAGCATTCACAAAAAGTCCTACACCAAGTAGTAAAATAAAAGTCGAAAGTAATCTTTTCATGGTCTTAATGTTTAAAATGTATATTAGTTAAATTTTATCAAAAAATCAAGTTTCTCAACTCTTTTCAATAGTTAATGCCATCTTCTATACAAAAGTAAGCACCTCTTCTATTTATATAATGAAGAAATGTAAAAATGCAAGTACTATTGATCTCTAATTATTTTTAGGAGCGAACGGCTTTTCTTCCATCGTCACAGCAAGTCCCGCTATCCGTTCTTATGCTAAAAGCCTCGCAAATTCTTTTAGCCAACGCTGCGTTTAGCATACCACTACTATCGGGGCTATTTAGGAAAGGGCAGAACATATAGTGACTGATCCATGCTTGCTAGTGCCACAATCCCTTTAGATTTTATTAAAACTCCTTCTAACCTAAACGTAAAAAATAAACATAAGTTGGAATATTAATACAATTTTCATTTACAAATTATGGAAGCCACAAGTCTCCAGCAACAATTATATAAGAACAAATATAAAATAGGTAAACAAAGAAATAAAGTACAATTTTTAAGGAATGTTAGCTGGTTTTTTACTTTGTAAAGCTGTAATTAATTGATAAACAGTGGTTTAAGTGTTTTCTTTGTGTAAGCCCCGTCAAATGATCCCTAAGCATAAAAGTGATTAAGGAGACTTTTTAGGTAAAATCAAAGAAGTTATAAGCGAAATCTTACCACAAACTCAAAAATATAATTTTTATTTGTACAAGAATATTTGTATATTTGCAGCAAATTTCATAGGGGACGCTTATGTCCCCTATTTTATTGGAGTTCATTCAATGAACGAGCTTAAACACTATGGAGGCAATAAAATCTAGAATAAAAAATGTGGTAGAGACACATTTTGAGGGAACAGACTGTTTTTTAGTAGATATAAAGGTGAGTCCCAAACAAAAGATTCAGGTATTTGTAGATGAGATGTCAAAAAATGTTGATTTACAAGTCTGTGTCAGTTTAAGTCGCCAGTTAGAAACAATCTTAGAAGAAGAGGGCTTGGTGAATGAAAAATATGTTTTAGAAGTTTCTTCACCAGGAATGTCCAATCCTTTCAAAGTATTTAAACAATATCAAAAAAACTTAGGACGAAATGTTGAGGTATTGTTTAAAGATGGCACAAAAATAGAGGGGATATTAAAAAAAGTAGAAGAACAAACTTTTGAGATAGAAGAACATATTCCAAAGAAAAAAGGAAAAATTCCACAACAAATTCTTCATCAAGTACAGTTTGAAGAAATAAAAAGTGTAAAGAAAAAAATTACATTTTGAACCTTTTTAGTACCAAATACAGTTAGTACATAAGGGACTTTCCCTTAATAGTAATTTTTATTTCAAAATATTAAATCTTGAGCTAGTAAAACTAGAATCAATGGCAAGAAGAGTTAGTAATTTAAATTTAGTTGAATCTTTTTCAGAGTTTAAAGAGTTTAAAAACATTAATAGACCTACTATGATGAAGGTGCTAGAAGATGTTTTTAAAACACTCTTAAAGAAAAAGTACGGAACCGACGACAACTTTGACATTATTGTTAATACCGACAAGGGAGACCTTGAAATATGGCGAAGAAGAGAGATTGTAGAAGATACACAGGTATTTGATCCAACTCAGCAAGTCGGAATTACTAAAGCATTAACTATAGAAAAGGATTATGAAGTAGGAGAAGAACTCTATGAAGAAATAAAGATAATTGAATTTGGCAGAAGATCCATTCTAGCTGCTCGGCAAACACTCATCTCCAAGATTATGGAGTTGGAAAAAGATGAGCTGTACAAAAAATATAGTGATAGGGTAGGAGAAATCATCAATGGAGAGGTTTATCAGATTTGGAAAAGGGAAATATTAGTTCTAGACGATGAAAGCAATGAGTTAATTTTGCCTCGAAATGAAATGATTAGAAGTGATTTCTTCAAAAAAGGAGATAGCGTACGTGCCATTGTCAAAGAAGTAGACTTAAGAAACAATAGTCCTATTATTCGACTTTCTCGTACAGATAATAATTTCCTAGCAAAATTATTAGAATTAGAAGTTCCTGAGATTTTTGATGGCTTAATTGTCATTAAGAGAATTGTACGACAACCAGGTGAAAGAGCCAAAGTTGCTGTAGAATCATACGATGAAAGAATAGATCCCGTTGGTGCATGTGTAGGAATGAAAGGTTCTAGAATACACGGTATAGTAAGAGAGTTGAAAAACGAAAATATAGACATTATCAACTATACTGCCAATATGCCACTCTTTATCCGTCGTTGTCTAACACCTGCTAGAATCAACTCAATGGATATTGACGAGGATGAGAAAAGAGTCTCGGTTTACCTTGATCCTGAAGAAGTTTCTAAGGCTATTGGTAAAAAAGGAGTCAACATTAATTTAGCTAGTAAGATGACGGGTTATACAATTGATGTCTATAGAGATATAGATGAGATTGAAGAGGAAGACGATATTTTATTAGAAGAGTTTACAGATGAAATTGATGAGTGGGTGATTGGAGTATTGAAAAGTATTGGTCTGGATACAGCTCGAAGTGTACTCAATCTTGAAAGAAATGAAATCATCAGACGTTCTGATTTAGAGGAAGAAACGGTTGATTTTGTTATTAAAGTACTTAAAGAAGAATTTGAGACAGAAGAGGATGGTCAATCTAAGTCTCAATCAACTGCTAAAAAAGAAGACAAACCCACACAAGCTAAAACTGCTGAAGCAGTAGACGGTAAACCTGAAGAAAAAGAACCTAAAAATGCAATAGCTTCTTCTGAAGAAATGCCTAAAGATATAACTTCTGAAAGTGCAACAGATACAGAGGAGGTAGCTGAAGAAAAAGCTGAAAACGTAGTAGCATCTTCAACGGTAGAAAAAACGCAAGATATAGCTCCTGAAGGTACAACAGATAAAAGTGAGGATACAGCCGAAGGAACAAAAGAACCTGAAAATGTAGCAGCGTCTTCCACAGAAGAAACACCTAAAGATATAGCTTCTGAAAATACAACAGAGACAGATGATAAGGATGCTATCAAAGAAGAAGAACAGCCTAAAGATATAGCTTCTGAGAATACAGAGGCAGATGATAAGGATGTTATCAAAGAAGAAGAACCTAAAGATATAGTCTCTGAAGATACAACAGATACAGATGATGAGGATGCTATCAAAGAAGAAGAATAGTTTAAAAATAAATCTACGTTTTTTATTTTCTGTCAAAATTAAATGAAAGTACAATAGTACATTGTTCGCTAATTTTGATAGAAATATGTACCAGTAATCATATAGTGATTACAAATTATTATGGCACATCAAAACAAAATCTTGATTTTTTGTCAAATTTTTGTTACTATATATATTTAGAACAACCTCTAAGGGTTAAGTAATTACATTTTTATTAAATAATATTTCATATAAGTGAGCAAGTAATACAAATACTTCGCAACGTGATAGTTGTATTGCTTAACTTCATAAGTTGTTGAAACCATAAAATATTAAATGCCAGAAGTTACAAAGGGAACACGAATGGCTAAGGTAGCCAAAGAAATCAATCTTGGTATTGATACAATTGCAGAACATCTTCGTAAGAAAGGCTTTGAGGTGGAAGCTAAACCCACCACTAAGCTTACAGGGGAGATGTATGCTGTTTTGAAAAAAGATTTTAGCTCTGAGATTGCCCTAAAAGAGAGGGCAAAACAAGTAACTATCGGTCAAAAAAAGAGAGACCGTATCGAACTAGACGAGGAAGGAGACGTGGTTGTTAAAGCCAAAAATAAGCTTCCTGTCCAAGAACCAACTGTTGTTAAAGCAGAAAAAGAAGAACCTGTTGTGGAATCTCAACCACCAGTTGCAGAAGAAAAAGTAGAAGTGGTTCCTGATGTAAAAGAAGAAGAAAAGGTAGTGGTGGTTCAAGAAGAAAAAAAGCCTGAACCAGTTGAAGAAAAACCTATTCCTAAAGTTGAAACCCCAACTCCTCCAGTTGTTGAGGAGATAGAGGCTAAAACCAAGGAAGAAACAGTAGAGATAAAAACTTCACCAGTAACTTCTAAGGAGGAAAATGTAGTAGAAGAGAAACAAGAAACGCCTACAATAAAGAAAGATATTGTAGCCGAAGATAAAAAAGTGCAGGAAGAGAAGGTACAAATACCACCGCCTCCTACACCTCCTGTTGTTGAAGAAAAGCCAACTCCTGTTGCAAAGGCAGAAGCTCCTAAAGTACAAGAGGAAAAACCTGATGAATTAAGAGGTCCTAAAGTAATTGGCAAGATTGACATAGATAGTATTCAAACTAAAAAGCCCAAACCTAAAAATACAGACTCTAAGCCACCTAGATCTAAAGGAAAATCAAAACCGAAGGATAAGGGACCTCAAAGAAATGAACGCAAACAAGAAGGTAATAATAAGAAAGGAAAAGAACGTAAACCTATAGCTGACAAAACAACAAAACCTAAAAAAGAGGTAAGTCAAGCTAAAGAGCCCAAAAAACAACCTATTACTCAAACCGATAATATCCCTAAAACTATCTCAAAACCTACTGTAGAAGAACCTACTGAAGTAGAGGTTCACAAAAGAGTTGTCCCTATTTTAGAGGGACCTAAAGTACTTGGAAAAATAGAGCTTCCTGTAGAAACTAGCAAAAAAGACAAAAAGAAAAAGCGAACTCGTATTAAGCGAACGACTACCAAAAAAGCAAATGTTGGAAACAATACCAACAGAGAAGGTAGCAACACAGGAAATCGTAACAATTCTGGAAACCGCAATAATACAGGAAACCGCAACAATTCTGGAAACCGTACCAATACAGGAAACCGTAACAATTCTGGAAATCGTACTAATACAGGAAACCGTAACAACTCAGGAAATCGCAATAATTCTGGAAACCGTAACAACTCAGGAAATCGCAATAATAGAAGACGATCCAATCGTCCAGCAACAGCCAATAAGACCAATGAGGTTTCTGAAAAAGAAATTCAGGAAAAAATCAAGGCTACTATGGCCAAACTGGCAGGTGGAACTAAAAAGAGCAACCGAGCTAGAAATAGGAAGGATAAAAGAGCTGCTGCTGCTGAAAGAGAGGCTGCAAGAAATGCGAAAGCAGCAGAAGAAAGCAAAATCTTACAAGTTACGGAGTTTATCACAGTAAGTGAGCTAGCCAGTCTAATGGATGTCTCTCCTACTTCTGTCATCCAAGCTTGTTTCCAAGTTGGTACAGTTGTATCTATCAATCAGCGATTAGATGCTGAAATCATCGACTTAGTAGCAGATGAGTTTGGTTTCAAAGTCCAGTTTATCAGTGTATCTGATGAAGAAGAAGAGGAAGAGATTATAGATGATCCTAAAGATTTGGAAGAACGTGCTCCTATTGTCACGATTATGGGACACGTCGATCATGGTAAAACTTCTTTGCTGGATTATATACGAAGTGCCAACGTTATCGCAGGTGAGGTCGGAGGAATTACACAGCACATTGGTGCTTATGAAGTGACTACCGAAAGTGGTCGAAATATTACTTTCCTTGATACACCTGGTCACGAAGCCTTTACTGCGATGAGAGCAAGAGGGGCTAAAGTAACCGACATTGCAGTTATCGTGATTGCAGCGGATGACGCAGTCATGCCTCAAACCAAAGAAGCCATCAGCCACGCACAAGCAGCAGGTGTACCCATTATCTTTGCTTTCAATAAAATGGATCGTCCCAATGCCAATTCTGAAAGAATTAAAGAACAATTAGCAGGGATGAACTTGTTAGTGGAAGACTGGGGAGGTGAATATCAATCAGAAGATATTTCTGCTAAGTTTGGTAAAAACATAGATACGTTACTTGAGAAAATCTTGTTGGAAGCTGAAATGTTGCAGCTAAAAGCCAATCCTGGTCGTAGTGCAGGAGGATCTGTGATAGAAGCTTCTTTGGATAAAGGACGAGGCTATGTTTCTACAGTATTAGTCCAACATGGAACGCTCAAAATTGGTGATATGGTCGTAGCAGGTTCCAATTATGGAAAAGTAAAAGCCATGTTTGATGAAAGAGGAACAAGGGTAAAAGAAGCAGGACCTTCAACTCCTGTATTGGTCTTGGGACTCAATGGCGCACCACAAGCAGGGGAGAAGTTTAAAGTCTATGAATCAGAACAAGAGGCTAAAGAACTAGCATTGAGACGAGAGCAGATTATGAGAGAGCAAGGTCGTCGTACCAAGAAGCATATCACTTTGGACGAGATTGGAAGACGTTTGGCACTTGCCAACTTTAAAGAGCTTAACTTGATCGTTAAAGGGGATGTGGATGGCTCTGTGGAGGCATTGGCAGATTCTTTACTCAAACTTTCTACCGAAGAGATTCAAATCAATGTGATTCACAAGTCTGTTGGACAAATTTCAGAATCAGATGTACTTTTAGCAACTGCTTCTGATGCCATCATCATTGGTTTCCAAGTACGTCCTTCGATCCAAGCTCGTCAATTGGCGGAAAAAGAAGACATTGATATTCGATTGTACTCTATCATTTATGATGCCATCGAAGAGATCAAGGCCGCTATGGAGGGAATGTTGGAACCGACTATCGAAGAAAAGATCGTTTGCAATGTAGAAGTCAAAAATGTCTTCAAAATTAGTAAGGTTGGAACGATTGCAGGATGTTTGGTACAAGATGGTAAGATCAGCCGTAATACCAAGATCAGATTGATCCGAGATGGTATCGTGAAATATACGGGTGAATTGGCTTCTTTAAAACGCTTTAAAGATGATGCCAAAGAAGTAGGGTCTGGTTTGGAATGTGGTTTGAATATCAAGAACTATAACGACATCAAAGTGGGTGATGTGATAGAAGGATATGAAGAGATTGAAATTAAGCGAACTTTGAAGTAGGTCCTTATACATAAAAGATTTAAAGCTCAATGGTTGTTGCCATTGGGCTTTTTTTGTGCCTATTTGAAAACCTTTGATAGAGCAAATGTCCTTGCTTGTATAGACTCGATAGTAGTGGTATCACCAATGAGCATTGGCTAAAGGTTTGGCGGGGCTTGGTGATAAGAACGGATAGCGAGAAGCCCCGTTGCGATGAAAGAGTAATAACCGTTCTCTCCTCATCATAAAATAAATGTTATAATTGTAAATGGTGAATGCTCAATTATTAATGCAGTTCAGTTAGTGATTTTTCATTTTTAGGAGCGAAAGGTTGGGAGCTTCGTCGTACAGGAAAGTCCCGCTATCCGTTCTTATAGCAAGCTTCGCAAAATCTTCTAGCTCTGCACTTTGCTATACCACTTCTATCGGGGCTAGATGGTTGTGGTCAGTCCCCACAGTAACTGAACCGCTTAGAAACTGACATGAAAAAGAGCAAGCTGTCTAAGTGTTTCACTAAAGTTGACTAAAATCAACGAAAAGGTAAGTCGTTTCAATCGGATGGGGCTTCCCGTATGAACCAGCAATCCGATTGATTTATATTAATGACTCCTTTCTCTTTATCAATCGGATTGCCTCTTCTTTTCTAGGTTAGCAATCCGATTGAAGCGATACATTTTTGCTTTGATTGTAAAATATATCAATAACTTTGGCAAACTTAGAAGAGGTCTCAAAAGGCATAAAAAAAGGAGATTCACCATCAAGGCGAATCTCCTTTCCTATTTTAGAATATTCTGTTTACTGTGCCAACGAGAAGTTCAAGCGAATACCGCCCTTTGTATTGATCGTTGGATACGATTGTGACGTATAAGGACGAGTCCGAGTTCTTTCATAATACAAGGTCAAACGAATCCGATCATTGACTACATAATCAATAGTCGGTGAAAGACGCAATGTATTATTACCTGTTGTCGGTTGAGCAATATCTTGATCCAAAGCATAGACCGAAGTGATATTGTCCATCAAAGAAAAGTCACAGTTGAAGGTCAAGTCATTTTTCAAGACGATATTTTCACCATCCTTATTCTTAAATGGCAGTTGCAATCCTGCAATCTGATAACCTGCTCCAATTGTAAATTCTTCTGACAAGGATTCGTTTATTTGGAAATCCACTAAACTCAATCCTAAGATACGAGACTTATTGTATTGGAAACGAGCCGTAAAGTTATTGGTAAATGCCATATCCAACCCAATCAAAGGTACAAACTGCTCTGATATTTGAACATCAGGAATACGGAAGTTCGGGTAGAAATTACCAGATAATGTATCCATCACATAAGGAGCTTGTAAGTTCGTATTTTGCGGATAAACCTTACTATTGAAAGATTGTTCTGTACGGAATTGATTGATGGTATAAGTTGATTTATAACCATGTGTGATATTGATGCTTGATAAGACATTTTGTAAAGCCTTTATATTATTCAAGCCATTCCAAGTAAGTGTCCAGTTAGGCAAAGGAGCCTGTCTTAAGATATTTTTCAATTGAATATCGTCGGCATCTACCCCTTTATAAGCCGAAATAAATGAAGCTAATAAAACGTCTTGTGAATAAGGACCATATCCTCTTGAGTAATCATTTAAGAAGGTTGAGTCTATTGGACTATAATAAGTACCCGTACTCGCAAAGTTATCTTCACCCAATCGTTGAGAAATAATACTTCTATTTCTCTCAAACTTTTGATAGGTTTCAGAGAGTTCCACCGAATCACCTGGATTATCCCAAGCCGTTTTGAAAGGCAGATAAGAAACCGTATAGCTTCCAATATCGGTAGGAGCCAAGTGTTCAAATTCACCATCACGATTGACTTTAAAGAACTCTGTACGGGTCTCCCTGTGAGTTTGTGTCAAGGTCAAATCAATCTTGAAACCATTGAAAGGCTCAATTGTGGCTTTTCCCTGAATGCTTCGATCATAGGTCTGACGAACTTGTCGGTTCAGATAAGGATTGGTCGTGATCCAGTTTTTGCTGGCTGCTTCATTGAGCCAGGTAGTATCAGGTTGCATACCAAACAGGAAGTCTAAACCAGGAGCTGCTGATGAAACCCCATTTCCACTCCAGTTTTGTCCCAATAATTGCGATTGAGGCATAAAACCAGGTACTTCCGTTCCTTGTCGTTGGGTAAAGGTCAAAGACGCTCGTTTAAGCATAATCAGCGGACTAACTACTGCTTTGACACCAGGATTGATGCTAGAGGCATTTCGTTTTTTCTTCTCTTTGGTCTTATCGTCTTCTTTGTCCTTGTCCTTGTCTTTATCTTTGCCTTTTTCCTTATCTCTTGGAGGACGATTGTTCTTTTTCTTACTTGGTGTATTGATTTTCTTTAAGAACTTGGACTTATTGTACAATTTGCTAAAGTTTAATTCTCCATTGATTCGTATATTGCGATTATTAGAAATAGTATTACCAATATCTAAAGAATCAATCAATACTTCTGGACCTGTTACCCAATTATAAGTCGTTTCATAGCTGGTACGTATTTTAGTCCAGTCAAATAGTGGGAACTTGTCAATAGGCACATTCCAATTGACAGTTGCTTTTTGGTTGTAATTGAGCGTACGACCTAGCTTTTTGAAGTTATTCCAAAGTTCTTCTTTTGCCTCATCAGTTGGTGCGCCTTGTGGCTCGTCGATACGAGAATTATTGCTTGCTTGGAAGTCTAAACTTAATGACTTCGCCAAATCCAATTTTAAGCCATAGTGTCTTCCCCAAGTAAAGTCTTTGTTATAGAAAGTTGGCATCTCAAAATCATCGCCTACTAGGTTTCTCAATTTAGTGGACACTAAGAGTCGATTGAGGTCTGTTCTGAAAGAAAGACTAGAAGGCACAAAGTTGAAATTGAAATCCTTTATAGGTTTAAGATACTTGTTTTTGGATTTTATCAACTTATTGAATGGACGAATATACTTGGGTCTAGTTGAGTAAGCATAGCCTAATTCTCCTCTGTATCGTTTCTCTTTCTCCTTTTCAACCGTTGGATCACGATAGTTGATTTCGGTATAAGCGGCTGTTAAGTTGAAGTTTTCAATATCGTAAAAACGTTGTTTCTTTTCGGTATTGGTTCGTATCTTTCGTACATTACTAAAGTTCAAACTTTTGATACTGGTATATTCTTGGGCTTGTTTTTTGACCGAATCCCTTGCCTCTCTTCCTTTGTATAGTTCTATAGAATCCAGTGCTTCTTTGAGAATAATATCCGTATTATAAGGATCGTATTTAGGATTGCTTACCGATTCAGAATAACCTGCATACATAGGAATTCTAATGCCACTTTTCTTGGGTAAAAACTTATCCAGATTGATATTGGCAGTTGCATCGTATTGGTAGAGATTGTCTTGGAAACGGTCTACAATTTTTTGTTCTAATGTTCCGAAACCAGCCGTATGCATATTTCCAGATACGGTGACATTACCAAAGTCTGCTAACTTAACATCCATACGAGCTAAGGCGGCATAACCACCTTCTTCATTGAATTCTGCTAGAGCCATTTCATTGAACCAGACTTCGGCACATTTGGTTAAGCCATCATCTGTATCTAAAGTTAAAGCCGTTCTTTTTGGGTTTCTAACCCCTAACATAATGGTGGAAACCTTACCCAAGTCAGGACTTCCCACAATGGTAATTTTACGGCGAAGTTTTTTACTTTCTCCTGTTAAGGAGTCTACTAGTTCTGTTTCTACAAAGCGAGAGAAGGGCTTGGTAAAGTTGGGGCTATCAAGCGTATAGTTCCTAACTTTTTTGAGTTCTACCAGATCGTCTAATGCTATATCGACCCTATTTCCTTCAGGCCAAATAGCCCTTCTATCAGCGTCACTGTTTCCATAATTTTGATGGGGAGTGACTGTAAGAGGGACTTCATACTCATAATAGTTGGAGGTAAAATCACTACCGATCCTGATGATTGCTGATACATCTCCATTTTGTAAAGTACTGGTACTTTCGAGTCCTTCCTCTGCGTGTATCAACATTTGTAGCCTCTTAAACATTCGCATATCGTAGCGTTCTGTTTTGAACACTGCATTGGCAACTCCATCCTCCAAATCACAAACTTGCAAAGCAAGAGATTGCTCATTTTGAAGAAGGGGAGTAGTTGTGTTGTTAAAAATTTGTTCCTGTTGTACGTTTAGTGGGATACGATAAGGAACTGGTTGGCGATTGTAGTGTTGTTCAAAACTAACAGAGGTAGAATTGAATTGAGAGCTTGTGATATTATCACTTGGTTGATACTCTCCTTCCTCATAAATATTGGATTCATATCTACGCCATTGATTACGAATAAGGTTGAAATCG
Organism: Chitinophagales bacterium; assembly: GCA_020630635.1. Taxonomy (GTDB): domain Bacteria; phylum Bacteroidota; class Bacteroidia; order Chitinophagales; family UBA2359; genus JAHDBB01. The sequence continues at coordinate 4,770 of JAHDBB010000006.1, read as the reverse complement.
GCAAGACGACAGACGACAGGTTGAGCAAAATCTGTCATATAAACCCTCATAAATTGAATAGAAGTAAAGTTGGCAATTTCACCTACTTGTGCTTCAAATTCTGCCACAGGTATTTGGAATTTTAACCAGCGAGCTGGCAGACCATCTACAATGGCATTTTCACTATTGCTTTCTTGAATGCTGGTAATAAAGTTGCTTCCTTGTTCAGCCATTACCAGATCTTCAGGACGTAATTCTATTCGATATTGGAAGTAAGATTCTGTTTGTTCTAGGGCATTGTCATCGTTCAAGTCCTCGTTATCTGGTAAGTTGGTTGCTGAACGAGTAATTCGACTTTGACCACTATCTTCTCGTTCTTGATCTTGTCTGACAGAGTTGCCTTGTGGATGATTGAAACGACTGTATCTTTCGCTCATATCTGTTGAAGCAGGATAATCTGTAAAAAATACGAAATCGTCATTGGCGGGGTCTGCTAAAATAGCATCTTTAACATCTTGAGATAAGTCTGCTCGTGCCTCAATTTCGGCTAAATAGTTTTGAAAAAGGATTCTTTCCCCTTCGTTATCTAAACCATCAAACCCGACATCTTGTGCCCTTCTATTGGTCGTATCACTATCAAAGAAACGGGCAATTACATTATTTTTGGAAACTCTTGCCCATAGAGTTGTATCAGTATTTTCAGGTTGGTTAGGGGTTGGTAGACCATTTTCAAAGGAACGACGACCATCTTTTAAAACATCTTCAGATACCGTTCCTAAGTCAATAAACATGGTTCCACCCTCATGATCTGGATTATCAATAAAAGGATCTAACATCCAAAACTCAATGTATTCAATATTGTGGAATTGGAAGTCATTGAGATCTAATTCTCTCATCATTCCCCCCCAGCTTTCTTTTGGATTTACTAGATTCCCATTTTGGTCAAGGTCGCTAGGAGCACTCGCAAAGTTATAAGGACCAGGACGTTCTGGGAAGTAGGCTAAGTCAAAACTTAAAAGATTGACTTGTCCCTGTTCAAATTGTTTTTGTGGGAAAACTTCTGTCAACTGAATATTTCTGTTGTAGTGTGTTCTAACCATTGAATCTCGTCTGATAGAACTATAATCAGCTTTGTACCAAGCAAATGTACCTCTTTGATAGCCATAGCTTAAGTCATCCTTTAGATCAGCAGTTGGGAAAATCTGCTCTCCATTTGGTCCACCACCAGTTGGTGTACTGGCAAGAGACCAAGCAGTAATCGGGAATTCCATACTTAACTGACTCTGTGTTCCTTCAAAATCGTCTAAGAAAACAACACCATTGGAACCTAAATCAATGGCTTTGGCGTGTCCAGGAATGAATCGTGCTGCTTCGGCATTGAAACTGACAGATGATTTTTCTTTGGTATCAATAAATGGAATTTTATCCACCATTCGAGTTAACCAAGGCGATTCCTTGTAGTAGTTTCCATCTAAACCGACCATACGGTTGGAGATTGCATCATCTCCATAGTTGACTTTTTGGGTAAAAGGACGCTGAGAAAGATGTACGTAAGTTCCTCCCAACGTAAAGTCGTCATTGATCCAATAATCTAATCTTGTTCCAAATAAGGTTTTTTGCTGAATACTGAAGAGGTTTTGATCTTCGTAACAAACCTGGATCGGGATTCCTGAATTTAGGTAGGCATCGTTGATGATGTTGACCCTTCCTAATCCGTAGTTGACGGTATAATCAGAGCCTTCTCTTAATAATTGTCCCCCTGCTCTTACGACGATAGAACCCTGTGGAATGTTGAAGGCTCCTAATATAATTTCAGAAGAGTTATTGGACTTAAATTGTCCTTTTATGAGGAAACGGTTTTTTTCTGGAAATTGTCTTGCAATGACTAAAGTAGTATCATATAGATAGTCATAGGCAAAACTATTGGCTAAGGCTGCTTCATTGTCGCTAAAATTCTTTTTGAGGTCTTCTCCAAAAGGTTCTACTACTGGGAAGAATAGCAGCCCATTTTGTGTCATCGTGCTAAAGTATTGGGCGTTGGCTCCTCCGTATTGAGATCCTCGATTATTGCCTCCAAAGTTACTGCCACGTCCTCTACCTCCTGTATTAGACTGTCCAAATTGGTTTTGGGTGGCGTATTGGGGATTTTGTGCGACTGGTTGGGCAGTAAAAAAATCGAAAACACCATCTGGTTTGGGGTCATTTTGGAAGTTCATATTATCCAAGCCCAAAAGTTGAATTAATAGTTTATCTCGTACATTTTCGCCATCAGGTAAGAAACGGGTTACTCCACCACCAGGTGTTTCATAGAATACATTTAATCTAAAGTCGTCTTTGTTGACACGATAAGCTCCAGGCAATTTATAGACGTTTCTCATCATTAAGTCCCATACAGGAAGGCTGGTGGGTTGTCCTCTTGTTTTTAACATCTTGGTCAAAAGAACTTGTTCTCGTCCAGAATCATTGATGTTTGGTGGACGATCTTGAGAAAATTCTCCTACTTTATAGGTGTCTCCCCAAATGGTCGTGTATTCGTAAGCAACTGCTAAAATATCTTCTGTTTGTAATCGTCCTGTATTGAGCGATATATACCCCAATTGTGGGTCATAAGTAAATTCGTTGGGACGAAGTCTTCTTGCTTCTGTTAATCTAAAATCAGCGGTATTACTAAGTTGTAAGGTTTGTTCTACATTTGTGATTACATTGTCGATACTTCTGTTATCTCCATCTGCTGCTACAGAACCGTAAAGTGAGTTGGCTTCGTTGCGTGGGAAGTTATCCGATACTTGTGGCGTGATGTTGGGTTGGCGATGTGGATCGGTTTCTCCTAAGTCCATCAATGCCAATACGTTACGAGTATCTTGGGTGGTTCCTGTTCTATTGGTAACCCAGACTTCTACATAGGTGATAAATACTTCTGATTGAATGTAAGGAAGGGTAGATAAAGCACGATTATAATTGTCTCTAAAGTATTGAGCGAGGAAGAAGTGTTTATTTTCTTCAAATTGGTCTGAGCGAATTTCAAATTCTTTTCTTAAAGCTCCTTGTTCGATGTCAAAACAGCGTTTTTCTGATTTTTGTTGAGAAAGGACGGTAGTAGCTGTTAAACGACCAAATTTGAGTTGGGTTTTGAGTCCAAAGAGGCTGTGACTTCCAGGTATTAAAGTGGTAGGAAGTGGGAAGTCTACATAACCTGCCTCAATTTTTTGGAGAATGTCATCTTCATCTCCTGTATACTCCAATTTTAAACGTCTTTCAAAATCGAAAGTAGCTTGGGTATTATAGTTGATGTTGAAATTGAGGTTGTTTCCGATCTTTCCTGTTACCCCCATATTGATATTCATATCAAAATCGGGCTGTGTGATGTCTCGGTTCCACTCCAAAAGGGTCGGATTATCAATGATTTGTCTTCGGTAACCCATGATGAGTTCGATCCCTCCTGTGGGACGAATATCAACAGCTTCATCTCCAAAGATTCCGCCCATATTATCGGGTAGTTCCAATTTGGGTGCTAAACCCGAAAAATCATATCCTAAATTAGAGTTATTTTGGCTTTGATTTTGCCAATAATCGGACATGCTGGAGTTGTCTTGAATATCCCAAAATTCGTCAAACTCTAATGTCTGTGGAGGCATATACGGTGTTGACGGATTGGATATGGAGTATTCGCCCGTAACAGGGTCGTATTCGATGTTGGATTGGGATGGTTGTAAATCGAATGGATTGTTACTTGGTTGGTCGTTAAGATAGTCGAAACGGGTGTCTTGTATGGGGTATGGTAAATCTCCTGAATCGCTTGGCTCAACTAAAGAAGGGACCATATTATTATATAGCTCTTCTTCATAGGTGGCAAAATCTAGATCATAGACGGTACTTCTATTATAACTGTATCCTGGATTGGATAGGGCTAGTAAAAGACTGGCTATGAAAGTAATGACGGTTATGTTCTTCCCTACGCTCATTTTTGAATTTCTATAAGACTGGTGTTAGTAGATTTTCTGTAAATTTTGGTTATTGGTGAAGTAACAAAAATAAATTATTCCGTTTGACATTGATATTTTCCGATTTTTGTCGTTGAAAATACTCGTCGTAGCCCTGCTATGACTGTGTTTTTCGTCTAAAAAATCAAAAAATCTCTTAGTCAAACTTTGGAATACCTTATTTCTGATGCTTCACTTGAAACAGATGCCATCTGTTTTTACGAAATATCTTCCAATGCACCTAATGTATCTATTGTTAATTTTTAAAAGTGGTTATTTCCTTTTTATTATAAAGGTATTACAGTTCATTTGTGAATCCACCCTCTTTCATTCTCCCGCCAGCGGGAGACACCGTTCGTGCTTTTCATTTTTTTGATAAAAAACATATCATAAAAAGCATCATGTTGGTTTGTGTGCAGTTTGATAGGGGTTGAGACCTTTTTCAACTAGACCCGATAGTAGTGGTATTGCTGCATGGGGCTTGGCTTTGACCACAAGTCGAAAAGACTTGCGGTAGGCGAAAGGCAGCAATAAGAACGGATAGCGGGACTTGGCTGTACGACAAAGCACTAAAACGTTCTCTCCAAAAAAATCATTGTTTAGTAACGAGAAAAAAATAACTTCCGCATTTGGTAGCGATCTTTTGAGCCAATATTGCGTTGAAAAGCCTCGTCGTAGCACTGCTATGACTATGTTTTTCGCCTTATCTTGACTCAAAATCTCTTTTTCCGAAATGCTGGACTTATTTTTTAATCGTTACTTAGTACACTGTCAATTAAGTTTCTTCCTATTTTTGAATCATCCTTATCTG
>JAHDBB010000351.1 GCA_020630635.1 Chitinophagales bacterium | reverse complement strand
GATGTGCCTGATTCCTTAATCGAACAAGAAAAAGACCTTAAACAATACATTGCTTTTTGTGAAAAACAACTCTACGAAGTCGATTCAAGTAAACTTATTTTTTATCAAAAAGAGGCTTTTAACCATAAAGAAAAGTATCGCAATCTTATCCAAAAATTAGAAAAAAACTATCCCAAGTATTTTCAACTCAAATATCAAAAACAAGAAATTTCTTTAAAGGAAGTACAACAAAAATTGGATAAAGAGACGGCTTTACTCAATTATTTTGTGGGAGAAAAAGAGCTATATGTGATGATTTTAGAAGTAAACAAAGCCCATTTACATACGATCCCAATGACTAATACTTGGGAAAAAGATCTAAAAGATTTTCGAAAATCTACGACCCAATTAGACTTCATTTTACATCCCGATTCCAGTCAACAAGTATATGATCTCTATACTCAAAAAGCGCATCAACTCTATCAAAATTTATTGGAAAAACCTTTAGCCAATTTAACCCCTAATATTAAGAAACTCAAAATCATTCCAGACGAAAGACTCAATTATATTCCTTTTGAATTACTCCTGACCAATCAAGAAAATAGCTCAAAAAGCGACTATCGAAATTTGGCTTATTTGATGAAAAAGTATGTCATTTCTTATGATTATGCAGCTACTTTACAATTGTATCAAAAGCCATCCAATACCAAAAACCAGTTTCTTTATGCAGGTTTTGCCCCTCAATACCAAAATGACTTGCTCGTTCAATTAGACAGTTTGGATCATCTCAAAAAAGAAAATCAACTGTATCAAATAGCGATGAGAGATGGTTTTGAGGATTTACCTGCTGCCCGTCAAAGTGTTCTAAATATTGCTGAATTATTGGAAGGAAAAGCCTTTGTTGGAGAACAAGCTACCAAAGCCGATTTTTTGAAAAATGCACCTGATTTTGATATATTACACCTTGCGATGCATGGGCTGGTAGATGACCAAAATCCCTTATATTCCAAGCTCATTTTTACCTCAAATCCCAATCAAACCCAACAAGCCTTTCTCAATGCAGCAGAATTATACAATATGGATTTAAATGCTCAATTGGCAGTATTGAGTGCTTGTAATACAGGTTATGGACAACTTAAAAAAGGGGAAGGCGTGATGAGTTTAGCAAGAGCATTTACCTATGCAGGTTGTCCAAGTTTAGTGATGAGTCTTTGGAGTGTCCCAGACGAATCGACCGCCCAAATTATGTCCACTTTTTTTCAAAATCTCAAAGAAAATAAATCGAAAGATACTGCCCTTCAACAAGCCAAGTTAGCGTATCTTCAAAATGCTCCCAACCGTTTGAGTCATCCATTGTACTGGGCAGGATTTGTACCAGTCGGTGAGATGAATGCCTTACAACTTTCCCCATCCTCTTTTCCTTATAGATGGATTCTACTGATTTTGGCAAGTTTTACCTTGTTTTATCCGCTTAAAAGGTGGTTTTTTTAATGAAAAAAAATAAACAGATATGCTATCTATCTCCATAGTGTCCATAACAGGAGATAATTTCTAGAACATTTTCATCTGTAACCCGATATAATCTATGTTTACCCGAAATTCGCCTTGACCACCAACCTGATAAATCATGCTTTAATTCTTCTGGTTGTCCTGTTCCCTTGTTTGGACCATTTTCCATAATATCTAAAATTAAGTCCCATAACTTTACAACCAATTTTCTATCTTCTTTTTCAAGGCTCTAATATCTTTTTGCGCCTTTTCACTCAAACGAATATCCATAAACTATTGCTCAATAAAATGATGAAGTTCTTTAGGAGTAGTTTGATAGTGACACTATTTATGCTCCATTTCCAATTTAGCGGATAAAATTTTCATGCTATTCACCAAAGGATCTCTATCTTCATCATCTGGTTGCCAAGTCTCTGTAAAGATTGAATATCCCCCAAAACGAATAAGGGTATTATACAAAAAAGGCATCAATTCCCCTTCTATACGCTCTTTTGTCATCTTCACTTTTTTATTCAAAACCAAATCAGACAAAATAAAAGCTATTTCAAATTTTAAAGATTCATTGAACCAATTAACCAAATACTGTACTTTAGGCGATGGATGAAGCAAAGGCATCAAAATCATTCCATCATAATTAGGTCGCTCAAAAATCATTTCATCATGATTAGGTCGCTCAAAATCCTGACCACCTAACTCTTGATTATTTCTTTTTTTTGAGATACGTTCAAAAATGCTTTCATATTCTTGAACAACTGAAAAAAAAGTATCTGGCAATTGCTCCTTTTGAACTTGATTTTTACACGAAAAGATCATAAACTCTTTATTCCGATAACCTCCTTGACCGAACCATTCCCCATAAGCCAATTTCAAATTAAAAGTCTCTCTCAACAAACTTTCAGCAACTTCCTCTATAGGTTGTTCTTGAATACGTATTTTGAGTAAATCCACCCAATTTCGCAAATCATTTCCAAAAGGTTTTTTTTTGACAATATCTGGCTGTAGATACAAAGATCCTAAATACCTTGTTAGGATGATTGATACTAACATATTAATTTTTTTTAAGGTTTTACATCACAAAGATAAATTATAATCTTTCCCCAAAATAGGGTTGAATGGTTGAAATATTCTCATTGCCATCAATTTTTACCCAAAAATCTGTTTACCTTTTTCTCAAAAATTGTTATACCTATAAAGCATCCTCAAAATGCCATAAAAACAAGGAAAAACAACAACACTTTCAACAAAAATAAATGACATTAAGTAATGTCATGTGTGATCTTTCTAACTCCCAACATCAATTTGGTGTTGGGTTTTTTAATTAAAAATCCCCCACTCTAGAACCCTGCCTTTTCGTCGGTTCCGTCTGATCTAAATCAAAATGATCATCATTCGTTTTATCATACAAACGCATCTTCCAACGAGGATCATTAATCTCCCCCCTCGCATCCGAATGCAATAATTCATAATCATTCGTTGAATACTGCGGACTATAAAAAACAAACTGTACATTCGTCTGACCATTCTGAATCACATAATACTGCCAAATCTCATAAGGCAAAGCACCTGGATCAAAATTAGCGTAGGCTTGAACTTGATTGGGGCGACCATACTTCAAATACGTCCAACCTCTATCTGTCTCAAAACCGTGTTTAATACTGGTACTATAGGCTTCTTCCACATGATCCACTACCTTCATATAATCCAAAAATCCCTTTTCAGGATCTTGTGGCGCAGTTGCCGTCCAAAAGTTATACAAATATCTTTTTTGTACTTCCTCGTTTGGTTTATTCGTCAAATTGCGGATAAATTGTGCTTGTCGATCATCGGCAGCAATGGGTTCCAATGCTTTGCAATAGTATAAGGCTTTTTCTGCATCCAAACCAGCCAAAAAAGAACGGTTTAAATCCACTTCTTGCTTCTCCAATTCTTCCAAACTACTCGCCGCCTCTTTCTTGATATTGAGTTGAAAAAACTTCATAGATTGAGCAATTAGTTCATTGTCTGTATCTCGTACTTCAATCACCAAATCATAATTACCAGAGTTCAAGTCTGATACATCAAATTCCCCTAAAATCATATTGATGGATTGTCCTTTTTGCTTTTTAAAGCCTTTCTTTTGCCCAATTGCTTGTTCTCGTCCACTTTTGCTGACATAGTAAGTAACCAAATGCACCGAATCTTTCAAAAAATCGGTATTATAGGTCTCAAAATAGAAGCGAAGGGTCGAAAAGGCTTCATCATAATACGGAAAAACATAGGGTATCAACTCCAATCCATTTTTACTAAACTGATTTTCTTCTTGTGAGGTCTTCATCGACTCCAACAAAGTGACTTCTGATAAAACAACTCCTTCTCGAAAGTCGGCAATGTGTAGATTTTCCGTAAATTTGCCATAGGCTTCGGCTTCATTGGTATCTGCATAGCTGACTTCCAACTCATAATCCCCTACATCCAAAGGAAATCTCTTGACATCCAGTAGGTTAAAATTGAGGGAAGAAGTATCCGTCAATTCAGGACTATTGAGGCGGTATTTATCGAATTTGACCACTTCACCATCTTTGGAAAAAGTGATGGTAATATCCACCGCAGCAGAGCGTTTATTATCTTCGCCATCTCTAATCGTCAAGCTGGCGATAGGGACCGATACATACGTCTCGACATAATGCTGCTTGTCAGGAGTCATAAATTGTGAATGACTAAAGAAAAACTCTAGTGCAAAGGCTTCTATACTAAACAAAAAAGCCAATAAAAAGGAGATTGATTTTAGGTAATTCATAATGATTGTTTTTTGATGGGAAACACAAATCAAGGGATTAAGTTGTTGTTATTTTTTAGGAGCAAAAGGACTGATAATGGTTAATTGTGAATGATAAATTATTAATGCGCTTCAGCTCGTGATTGATTTCTTTTTGGAGCGAACTTTTAAGTGCTTCGTCGTTACGGCAAGTCCCGCTATCCGTTCTTATGTCTGCTCCAAATAGGACATTTTTCTAAAAAATGTCATATTTTCGCATTCATACCACTACTATCGGGGCTATTTTGCAAGGTCTCGACGTTTATGAGATAGGGACGACGGGACGTTTTAAAAAATGTGACGATAGGGACGTTTTTTCGGTTCCGTTCGTGGTTTTGGGACGATGGGACGTTTTGATTTAAAGATACATTGAGTCGATTATTGAAAATAAACGCCCCTTCATGTCACATCGTCCCCTTACGTCCCTTTTGCAGTCACTAAGAAGTACATTCCCAACCCAACTAGACCCGATAGCAGTGGTATTGCTGTACTTGCGTTGGCTACCTAAAACAAGGCAGCAGCAATAAGAACGAATAGCGGGGAGACCCGTCACGACGAAGCATAAAAACCGTTCTCTCCAAAAAAAAACACCATATAGAGAGAAAGTCACTCGTCACCAGCCACCTATCACTATAATTGAACGAATATACAAATTTACAAGAAAAATCAAGAGATGAAAAGTCATAATAAAGTCAAAAAGAACTTATTAATAGAATCCCAGTATTTAGGACCGATTGCCTACTGGAAAAGCTTAGTACAATACGACACTATTTTTATAGAACAATGTGAACATTTTGTCAAAGCCACGTATCGCAATCGCTGTTATATAGCAACACCCAATGGAAAATTAGGTTTATCCATCCCGATATTGCACGGACGCAATGTAAGGCGAGTGATGAAGGAGGTTTTGATCGCCAACGACCACAATTGGCAAAAAATACATTGGGATTCCCTCTGTTCTGCCTACCGTCGCTCACCCTATTTTGAATATTACGAAGACGACTTACACCCATTTTACCACACCGAATATACCCATTTATTGGATTTTCACCAAGCCCTATTCGATTGGGTAGTCGAACAGTTGGAGTTAGAAATCAATCTGGAACGTACCACCCTTTTTGAGAAAACCCCCAACGAAGAGACACAAGATATGCGTTCACACATCCATCCGAATCCCGAAAAAGAACAGTTACCAGCCGACTTAAATATACCGACTTATCATCAAGTATTTGAAGACCGCATCGGCTTTTTATCCAATTTAAGTATCGTGGACTTGCTCTTTGCCGAAGGACCCAATGCTCGAACTTATTTGGAAGGTTAGGAACGAATCAAGATGTTTGCTTGTTGATCTCTTTGTCACACAAAATAATAGCAAATGTTTTCAAAATTACTAGACTTCTTTAGAAGGAAAAATAACAAAGAAGAAGAACTCAAACCTGAGATAAAACCAGAAACAAAGAAACTGATTGAGGATATACATACTCGAATGACCAAAGCCAATGGCGCAACTATCCAGCATTATTCGCTTGAAAATGAGGAAGCCAAAAATGCTCCTAAACGAGAGATTTATAAAAAAGCCGATTTTGTCAATAAAGATTGTACGAAATTAGAAGACTTTATCATCAATGACGACATCAATAATTTTGATTTAATAAAATTAGCTGAATTGAATGGCGTTCAACTGCAAATTTCGGGAATGTGGTATCCTTTGGTGGTGGAACTGATGAAGGAACTCCATGAACATGGTTGGGATCGAAAAGTATCTTGCATCAAAGAAAAATTTGCCCAATTGCGATTTTATACGGCTGACGAATATGATGAAATCGTAGAAAAATATACCAAGCGATCCGAACATATTTGTGAATCCTGTGGGGAACGAGGAGAGATTCGATACAATACAGGATGGGATTATGTCGCTTGTCGAAAACATTATGTGGAAAATCGGGGCAGTATAAAAAACGAAGAAAAGGGCTTTAATCACAATGGACAACCTTATCAATGGAGCGATGTTAAAGACATTCAACTGGAAGACTTAAACCATAATGATATATACCGATTTCTAACAATTGAAATTAACAAAGACCTAACACCTAATCGAGGCTGGACCACTAATAAGATATACGTTTCTAATTCTGCCATAGGCTTCGGCAAATTCTTAGCCCAACTACCAACCAATTATCCCAACTTAGATTATGCGTATATTGAGCCATTCAAGAACGTAGCCTTTTGTGAGATCTGTGGTTACGAAGCTGTTTATCAAGATCATTGTGAATGCTGCGAAAACCCAACTTGGAAAAGCTACCAAGTAAGGTGGCAAGAAAGAGACGAGAAAAGAATACCACATATCAAGGAGTATCAAATGGATTGGACATTGGATGAAGGCGAAAAGTATGAGGCACAACAAAAACATTATCCTAAGAATCCAGCCTATAAGGTTTTATTTACCGAAGAAGAGATGAAAGAGTATTTGGAGGATTATATAGAGTGACAAGTTTATGGTGACTGGTGACGATTTTTCATT
>JAHDBB010000350.1 GCA_020630635.1 Chitinophagales bacterium | reverse complement strand
TATCCTCCCCTACGATTGTGTTTTCGGTTTTTATAGACGAATTTCATTTTCTTTCCTTCTGGTGGTTTGAAGGTGTATTCTTCAAAATTATAAAAAGTACCTCGATTGCCTTCGTCAAAATAGACATCGTTTCCAGCATTGTAACGGGTCCAAATGGTTCCTCTCTTTTTGTTGGGAGTCAAGACAATCTCAAAGTCGTAGTCTTTCATGACTTGTCCTATCTTGCCTGTGAAAATACGAGAAATTGCTCCTTGTTTGACCTTGTTTTTTCCACCCATCACAAACTTGCGATAGCCCTTGATTCGATAGGAACCAATATCGGGTTCGATAAACTCAATTTCGCCTCCTCTAAATCGGGGGTAAAATAAGGGTTTGATGATAAGAAACCAAATTAATAGGAAAGTAATAATGGCGATTATCAAAGCAATGAGTCCTTGTACAATAGGATGCATTGTGCGTTTATATTTGGCCGCCCAACGATATAAAACGGGCTTGCTTCCTGCTGTAGCAATATCGGTGTCGTCTATTCTATCTAAGTTACTGCCTCTTACTCTCAAATATCCTTTGTAATAGTCTTCTTCTATGCCTTCCAAAAATTTTACGCCCAATGTCACTACTTTATTTTGTCGAAAATCTTTGGCTCTAAAACGTTGATAGTTTTTATTGCTAATGGGTTGACCATTGACAAAAAACTGGATGTTGGAAATGGGATTTCCGTCTTTATCTACAAACTCTAAATCTACATAGCTATTATCTTGAAGGGCATATTCATTGAAGTCTAATTGGGCTTTGACTTCTAGGATTTCGGCTTTGTGGTCTTTGCCAAAGGCTGGATAATACTCTTCTATCTCACCAAATTTAATGGCGGCTTTTTTGTCTTTGTCTTCTTTACAAGAGGATAAAAAAAGAAGACAAAAACTTAGTAGATAAAGACTATATAGTAGTGTTTTTTTCATTTCAGTTCTTATGTGATTTTTGCCACAAATAGACGAATGCGGTTCGTTTCTTGGTTTTGGGACGAAGGGACGTTTTCAGTTCATTTCTTGGTTTTGGGACGGTTTTACTTTGTTCCTTTCACTCCCTTATTCTAATATAGTGATTTTAAGGGTTTTTTCTTTTCGATTTCGGATGGTGAATTTAACTTTATTGGGGGTAAATTCTATAATTTGATTGCCTAAACCTAAGCTGTTGAGGTCTTGTTTTTTGTAATAGAGCGTACCGTAAAATTCTTCGGGTGCATTGAGTTGTAATTCTTTGAGTTGGCTTGGGCTAAGATCAAGGGCAAAGGTGGTTTTGTCGTTGGTGATTTGGTAGCCTTTGCTTTGTTTGAGTCGCAGACGGGTGTCGCTGGATAGCTGGTCGGATGGAATGCTTAATACCACATCGTAACGAAAAGCATCTGGTAGTTTGCCTGTTATATCAAAGTTTTGCGTAAAATTTAACTCGCCATCTTGGATATTGATAACTTGGTTTAAACGGTTGGGTTGAATGTCGATGATCTGACTGGGTGGTGTGCCTTCACTACATCGTAGATTTTCAGGGCAGGTTTGACAAATGGTATTTTTGATGGCACTGGATAACTGGGTATTGAGCGAAATGTAAAAGGTATAGGTAAATTTGGAGTTTTCGGTGAGTTTACAATAGGCTTTGACGACATCAAAAATGCAGTCTTTACCCCATTTGGGATTTTTATCACTTAGGTCGCTTTGTTCTCCGTCTGTTAATAGGTAAATCAGGTTTTTTTCTTTGGGATTGATTTTGGTCATGGCATATTGCCACGCTCCGCAAATATTGGTACGGGTGAGGTTGTCATTTTCGAGGGTTTTGACAAATTGGATGGCTTCTTGAATCCCTACTGCACTTGATTCGACATTGATTTCGGCTATTACTTTGTCTTGAAAGGCAAGGATGAGGATTTCACCTGATTCTTCTTCGATTTCTGAAATGACATTGATGATGACATCTTGGACATCGGCATAGATGTTTTTGGACTCGTCTATATCATAGTCGTTGTCACTTCTATAATTGACGACTCCTTTCATTGATTGTGTAACATCCCATAAAAAAATATGGTTCACTTTTTTATCTATTTGTGCAAGGAGTAGTTGTGGAAACAAGTATAAGATAAGAATGTATAGTCGTGTTTGTTTTTTCATTTTGGGGTTTATATAATTTACCACGTAAGAGGCAAAAGATTTTTTTACCACATAAGTTATTTAAGAGAACTTAAGGTTTTTTTTACCACATAAGTTATTTAAGAGGACTTAAGTTTTTTTTTACCAAATACGAGAAAGTTTTACTTCATTCTTTAGGATGAAGATACTAAAAAATTCAAGCTGGTACTAAGAAGTTGTGACCTTAACCAAATAGCCCCGATAGGAGTGGTATCGCTGCTTGGCTTTGCACCACAAGTCGAAAAGACTTGCGGTAGGCATGGCAGCAGTGATGAGAACGGATAGCGGGACTTTCTAAGGCGACGAAGCCACCAACCTTTCGCTCCTAAAAACTAACTTTAAAAACCAAATTTAATGATTCCAAATTACATGACATAAAAAAAAGGTCTAAAGCTTATACGCCTTAAACCTTTCATATTAAATTTTACTTAAACATATTTAAATTAGTCCACTGTTCTAAAGGATTTACCCCAACGAACTTTTTTCCAAATCTTCCACATTGGTTCGCTTTTTTCGGTAGAAAGCCATACAAAAATGGGCGTTCCTACGATGTGATCATCGGGTACAAAACCCCACATACGAGCATCTTGTGAATTGTGTCGATTGTCTCCCATCATCCAATAATAATTCATCTTAAAGGTATAAGTATCAATGGGTTGTCCATTGAGATGAGCTTGACCATTTTTCCATTCAAGGCTTGGATTGTCCTCATACACCTTGATGGCTCGCCAATAAATATCATAATTTTGCTTATTGGTCAAATCAACACTTTCGCCCTGTTTGGGAATCCAAAGCGGACCAAAATTATCGACATTCCAAGCTAAGTCTTTGAGATACGGAAAGACATTGCGATTGTATTCGCCCGCAGGCTCGATGCGCTTTTCAACACTTGTTACATAGTCCTCTTGTGCCAATTTTGCCGCTGTTTTTTCGCTCATGTGCATAAAATAGACCGTTTTGTTGGGATCAAAAGGGGCGGTAGGTCCTAGATGAAAGACATAATTTCGAGAATTGATTTTTCCAAACTCTGCACCTTGTTCAGAAGCAGGAATAAAGCCGTATTTTCTAAGGTTTTTTTCGGAAAAATTCCCTCTTTTGGAAGTAACAATGTATTTGTATTGAACCTCTTCGTGATTGTTGAAAGGCTCTCCGTTGACAAAGACCTTTCCATCCACAATTTTGAGCGAATCGCCTCCAACCGCTACACAACGTTTTACATAGTTTTCTCGCTTATCAACAGGTCGTGTAATAATGGTAAAACGGTTATCAACGGCTTTTTTACTACCCAATTCGTCTTGTAATCGCTTGTAAGAGACCGCACTTTGGTATTCTTGTGTGACAGTATCTCCTGCGGGCCAATTGAATACCACAATATCGCCTCCTTTGACATTCTTGAATCCTGGCAGACGCATATAAGGCAATTTGACCAATTCGGTGTATGAATTGTTCTTCGTTCCGATGATGGTGTTGTGCATAAAGGGCAGGGCAAGCGGTGTTTGTGGGATGCGTGGTCCGTAATGCAACTTGGACACAAATAGCTTATCTCCTACCAACATAGAACCTTCCATTGAGGAGGTTGGAATGGCATAGGATTGTAGTATAAAGATGTTGATAAGTGGCACGACAACGAGAGCAAAAATGAGGGTTTCTCCCCATTCTCGTGCGGCGGATTTTTTCTTTTTATTGTCCTTTTTATCCTTAGTTTGATTGCTCATTTTGTACTTTTTAGAGAAAAATCGTGACTTGCTTTGGAGAAAAATCGTGATTTTTCTTTACTTAGTTATTGACGATAAGTCGTGATTTTTCTTTACTTGGGTTTTCTTTGGGAGCGAAAGGTTGGAGGCTTCGTCGTGATAGAAAGTCCCGCTATCCGTTCCTATTCGTGTGGCTACGTTTTGCGAAGCCAACGCTTATACACGAATACCACTACTATCGGGGCTAGGTGGCGGTGGTCTGGACTTCTTAGAACCAGTCTTTCTTTCCCAATCAAAGGCACAAAGATAAACGATTCCTCATTTATCTATGTTACTATAATGCATAAAAAGGCTTTAAAATTATGGAAAGTTTCCGTTTGAGGTGTTAAAGAGGCGTTAAAATGGGGAAAAAAGAAAAAACTACCCGCTCTATTGAAAAAATTAGTTTTTAATAACGGTTACAGGTAAACAAATTTGAGGTGGACAGCAGGGTTCAGTCATAACAGTCACACAATTACTGATTTCTTCACAGAGACCTGTTGTACAATTGCCTCCTTTACTTGATATTACTCTGTAATAGGTAGTGGTCGATAAAGTTGGTGGTGTGTAAGTATCAGAGGTTGCTCCTGCTATGTCCATAAAACCGTCGGTACAAGAGGTTGTACTCATTTGCCACTGATAATTCATATCTATAAAAGAACTGGTTGCTTTTAAAGCTTGAGGAACATCACCTTCACAAATTGTTTGATCGCCTGTCACAGTAGCTGCGGCAATAGTGGCTGTTTCAATATTGAGCGTCACCGAAAACTGTCCACATTGAGAGAGTGCATTGGAGCCATCTGAAAATAAGGTAAAAGTCCCACAGGCTTGGTCTCCATTGATGCGAATAGAATTGTCACAGTCATTAAAGTCTATTCCTATGTTTTCCATATTAGGATTCCATTTTCCTTCACAGATTACACCATCACAATTCATAAAATCTTGTAAAAAGATATCAACTGGATAAGTAAGGTTACAAAGTAGCGTGTCAATGGTAATTTCAGAAGGAAAAGGACAACATTCTGTTAAGATACCCATCTGTTTGGGAAAAACACCTGGCGGATGAA
This sequence comes from Chitinophagales bacterium, assembly GCA_020630635.1. Classification (GTDB taxonomy): domain Bacteria; phylum Bacteroidota; class Bacteroidia; order Chitinophagales; family UBA2359; genus JAHDBB01. The sequence goes on along the minus strand of JAHDBB010000350.1, from coordinate 1,847 downwards.
CACTAGATTCAGGAATATAGTTGAGGGCTGTATCAAAAGCGGCTATACAATCATCAACAGTAGAGACATAGATCATATTGGAACTTTGACTCCATACCAATCCTCTAGCTCCACCCCAATTAAGATTATCAGTAGAGTCAGCTTCGACAGCGGTATCTATTAGAGAAGATATAGTGCTTCCATCTGGTCGTATTTTCAATATGTAAGACGGTGGACTAAATCCGCCTCCTGCTGAAACAGAGATGTAAAGATTACCAAAATCATCTTGTGCTATTCCTTGTGCTTGGGAATTGGCTGGAATCCCTAAGGCATCGGCTGTAAGATAAGATTCAAGGGCATCTCCGCATCCGCCTGCTCCGTCTGTAAAGGTAGCAGGGTCTAAAGAACCTCTTACAATACCTGGTCCCCAATTTCCTTGATCGTCTAAAGGTGTCCAACCTGTGCCGTACCAATAACCATCTGTACCTGCTACAAAACCCCACAAAGCGGCTGGACTTTGACAACCTATCAAATCACCTGAACATAAATCATAGATTCTTATCTCATTGTAACTATTAAACTCATCATAGTAGATATTGGCGTACAGATAATTTCCAATAGAGAAATGACTGTAACTGTATCCATCATCTGTAAAATTATCTATCGTAATAGTAGATAGGTCTGCATCTACTTTTTCAGCATCGCAAGTAAATTTTTGGATGTTGTATTCACCATTTTGTGTATCTCTTTCACCAATATATAAAAATCCATTGAGATCAGCAGCAATGCCATGAGGTTGATCGACAATACCATTGGCTAATAGCCAAGGATTTCCTATTTCGGTAAGTACACCTGTTGCATCTACCTTAAATTTTTTGACCTTGTTCTCTGGTCCGCCTGTGTCATTTAGGTAAATGAAATCATAACAGACACAGGATTGTGCTTCGCTACTAAAGGAAAAAATATAAAGAAAACATAATATTGTTATTAGGTAGTTTGGAAATTTGGAAGGGAAAATATACTTCATTGACTACGCTTTTTAGATATGATAATTGGTAATTACATAACTTATTAAACATTAAATACTAATTACATTTATTTTATTAACAATATGTATACGGCATTATAAAAAAATGGATTCAATAAGTAGTATTTTCTTGAATAAAAAACCCTTTATTTCCTACAAATAATTGTTTATCAAAATGTTACAGAATAGTTGTTTTAAATCTTCTCTATAACTATTTTAATATTTTGGGTTATTAAGTAGTACTGTCCTCAACCAAATAGCCCCGATAGGAGTGGTATCCCCCTTGTAGAGCAAATTCGTGAATTTGCTCTACAAGGGGATGAGAACGGATAGCGGGACTTGCCGTTGCGATGAAAGACCAACCTTTCGCTCCTCTATTAATTCTCCACCTATTTTTCAAAGAAAAACTGAAATAAAAAAAGCCACCTTTCCAACAAAGTAGAAAGATGGCCAATCATAAATAATGAACTCAAACTATTTTTTATTCTAGTTTAGTTATGGTAATAGGGACACATTGAAGAGGTGGACAACAAGAAATCTGTTCAATGACTACCGGGCAACATAACTCCCCTTGACAATCACCTGGGGCTACACCATCTACAGTATAAACATAAGAACCTGGTTGAGTGGCTACATATATTTCTGCATTGGCTCCTCCTATTAAAGTACCATCCTTGTACCATTGATAATTGGTATACCCTGAAGGAGCAGTAATTTGAATACTAATCGCTTCGTTGTCACAGACTTGAACTGGCACACTTACACAGGCATTGTCTATGTTGTCTGTTAGGTCTGGATCTGAACCCAATTGATCGGCTGCAGTGATTTCGGCTTCATTGAC
>JAHDBB010000005.1:22338-37533 GCA_020630635.1 Chitinophagales bacterium | reverse complement strand
TATCGTCATCACAGTTGGCTGTTTCATCGTAGTTACAAGCATTGGCATCTGTACAACCTGAAATGGTGGCAGTCTCTAAAATACATCCACAACTATTTGTATCCCATGCATAGCTTCCTCCGTTGGTACAAATGTCTGTATCACAAGTCATATCATAAGCATCACAAGCTCCTACTTCTCCAAAGTTTGGCGCACAAGGGTCTTCACACATATCATACATACAACTATTGTCATCACAATTCGCTGTTTCATCATAGTTGATTGCAAATTCATCTGTACAACCTGAAACCGTAGCAGTTGCTAATTCACATGCACAACTTTCGCTATTCCACTCATAAATTCCGCCGTCTGTACAAGCATCCATATCACAAGCTGTTTCAAATATACAGCTATCGTCATCACAGTTCGCTGTTTCATCGTAGTTACAAGCATTGGCATCTGTACAGCCTGAAATGGTGGCAGTAGTTAACTCACATGCACAATTTTCTGTATTCCATTCATAGATGCCTCCATTGGTACAGACATCTGTATCACAAGCTGTTTCAAATATACAACTATTGTCATCGCAGTTCGCAGTTTCATCATAGTTACAAGCACTAGCATCTGTACAACCAGAAACTGTAGCAGTCGTTAATTCACATGCACAACTTTCGCTATTCCACTCATAAATTCCGCCGTCTGTACAAGCATCCATATCACAAGCTGTTTCAAATATACAGCTATCGTCATCACAGTTGGCTGTTTCATCGTAGTTACAAGCATTGGCATCTGTACAGCCTGAAATGGTGGCAGTCGTTAATTCACATGCACAATTTTCTGTATTCCATTCATAGATGCCTCCATTGGTACAAATATCTGTATCACAAGTCATATCATAAGCATCACAAGCTCCTACTGCTCCAAAGTTTGGCGCACAAGGGTCTTCACACATATCATACATACAACTATTGTCATCACAATTCGCTGTTTCATCATAGTTGATTGCAAATTCATCTGTACAACCTGAAACCGTAGCAGTCGTTAATTCACAAGCACAACTTTCGCTATTCCATTCATAGATTCCACCATCTGTACAAGCATCCATATCACAAGCCGTTTCAAATATACAGCTATCGTCATCACAGTTCGCTGTTTCATCATAGTTACAAGCATTGGCATTTGTACAACCTTCTACTGTGGCGGTTGCTAGTTCACAAGCACAACTTTCGCTATTCCATTCATAGATTCCTCCATTGGTACAGACATCTGTATCACAAGCCGTTTCTAAAATACAGCTATCGTCATCACAGTTCGCTGTTTCATCGTAGTTACAAGCATTGGCATCTGTACAACCTTCTACTGTGGCAGTTACTAATTCACAAGCGCAACTTTCGCTATTCCATTCATAAATTCCACCATCTGTACAAGCATCCATGTCACAAGCCGTTTCTAAAATACAGCTATCATCATCACAGTTCGCTGTTTCATCGTAGTTACAAGCATTGGCATCTGTACAACCTTCTGCTGTGGCTGTTACTAATTCACAAGAACAGCTTTCTGTACTCCATTCGTAGATCCCACCATCCGTACAAGCATCCATATCACAAGCCGTTTCTAAAATACAACTATCATCATCACAGTTCGCATCTGAATCATAGTTACAAGCCATTTCATCGGTACAACCTAAAACTTGTTCTTCGTCTATATCATAACTACAAGTAGTTGGATTCCATATTTCAGTGTTACCTGCACAAATATCGGTGTTACCTGTCATTGGGTCATCGCTGTTACAAGAACCATCATCACAGTTCGCTTCTGGATTGTAGTTACAAGCCATTTCATTGGTACAACCTGAAACTTGTGCTTCCACAACAATACAGTTACAAGAATTTTCTGGATCTATTTCTTCTAAATCACCTGCACAAGGATCGGTATTACAAGTAGGGCTGATTTCTGTACAATCTAAACTTTGAGTATCGGCAAAAGGACCTTGCTCACAATCGGTTCCTTCAAAATAAGGACCAAAAGAATAATCAATTTCGGCAGATGTTTGAGGACATCCATCTAAACCAGCCGTTCCTGCATCACCACTATCACATACATCTCCATTTGCTGCCCGAATTTCTATTAAACCATTATCGCTACCATCACAAGCAGGATTGTCTACTACAACTGCTTCATAAGCTTCTGGATAAACGGTCACCTCTACGCTTAAATCTCCTGTGTTGGCTTCTGGAATATCACTTCCATCTCCACAAGAGGCAGTTGCGACAAAAGTATAAGTGATTGGATCACACGTTTCATTGGATAAAGAGAATAAAGCAGGAGAAGTTAATGTTTCTAAAGTTCCTGCATCGTCTGCAATTTCAAAAGTAGCTGTACCCATACCTCCAAAACTTCCAGAAATGACCACCTCTCCACTTCCACAGATAGTTGTTACATCTGACGAAATGGCTGCATTGTCTGGACAACATTCTACAATAGTAACCTCATAGCTATTGGAAGTTGCAAAGCAAATAGTTGCATTTAGTAAAGAAATTGATTCGTTTAAACTTTCCAGAGTTGCTACCGCTGAATCTACTGACTCTACGGGATTACCAAAGGCTGCTGCTAATTCTAAAGCTTCTTGAAGATTGTTTAGACCTGGATTACCATCATTTTCTCCATCTAATAAAGGAATGATGGCTTCACAAGGTGTTGGGTTCGTAATATCTGGAAAGAGTGCATCTAGTGTAGGGCATAGTCCTGCGGCTGTTTCTAAAACAGAATTAATAGAATCTAAATCATAGGTAAATCCTGTTATAGTTACAACATCTCCAGTATCTAAGGTAGTTGCATCAAAACTTCCATCACTATTAATGTCTGCTATCACCCCATTGACTTCTACCACATAATCATTATCTGGTTGATTGCCGTTTGGTGGGTTAGATTGAACATAAACACCGTTATCGGTTCCTGTATTACAAGCTACATAATCGCCTGAATCATCAGTAGGCACACCACTTGGAGCATCTATATCATCTACCATTGAACCACAAGGTGGACCGCATTCAACTACTGTTGTTGTATAGTTGTTGGAAACAGCAAAACAAATGGTTGCACTTAGTAAAGAAATAGATTCATTTAAACCATTTAAAATTGCTACGGCAGAATCTACGGATTCTATTGGACTTCCAAATGATCCTGCAAAATCTAAGGCTTCTTGTAAATCGTTTAGTCCTGGTTCGCCATCATTATCACCATTTAATAATTCAATAATTGCACCACAAGGTTCTGTGTCTGGAAAAAGCACATCCAATGTTGGACACAAACCTTCCGCAGTTACTAAAATAGCATTGATAGAATCCAAATCATAGGTAAATCCTGTGACAGTCACTTCATCTCCTATGTTTAAGGTACTTGCATCAAAAGAACCGTCTTCATTAATACTGGTCAAGACTCCATTGACCTCTATAATGTAACTATTATCAGGTAAATTTCCTGGTGGAGGACTAGACTGAACATAAGCATCATTATCTGATCCATCAGAACACACTGTTAAGTTGCCAGACCCATCATCAGGCGCACCACTTGGTGCTGCAATGTCAGCAACTTCTGCTCCACAAGGAAAGCCACATTCTGTAATGGTCACAGAATAACTGTTGGAAACATTGAAACAGATGGTGGCACTTAATAAAGATATTGATTCATTTAAGCCATTTAAAATTGCTACGGCAGAATCTACTGACTCAATTGGGCTACCAAATGAACCTGCAAAATCTAAGGCTTCTTGTAAGTCGTTGAGCCCTGGTTCTCCATCATTTTCACCTGCCAATAATTCAGCAATGGGCGCACAGGGTTCTGTGTCTGGAAAAAGCACGTCCAATGTTGGACATAAACCATCGGCTGTTAACAAAATCGCATTGATAGAGTCTAAGTCGTAGGTAAATCCTGTGACCGTTACCACATCATCTACATTTAGAGTGCTGGCATCAAAACTTCCATCAGAATTGATTTCTGTCAATACACCATTGATTTCAATAACGTAGTCGTTATCGGGTAAACTTCCATCAGGTGATGAACTTTGGGTGTAGGTATCGCTGTCAGAACCGTCTGCACAAGCGACAAAGTTTCCTTCATCATCGGTTGCTACGCCCGAAGGTGGCGCAATGTCATCGACTGTTGCCCCACAAGCTTGTCCTTGAAGGTTTTGTCCAATGCAAACCAAAACCATCAGGAGTAAAATACTGTATAGATTTTTTTTCATAAAATGAGGTTTAGTTCAATATTTAAGTTTTTAAATCTTTTTGCTAAAATAATAACATTTATTTTTAATAATGTAGTCTATATCAAATATTTATCAAGTTCTAAGCCAAAAAATAATATTTGATTCATAATTTGATTGTATTCGCTGTTTTTTTGTATGACATCATCGCTTGTGAGGTACATTTTGGTTTATTCTTATTGTGTTTCTTTTGATTTTGGAGCGAATGTTGGAGGGCTTCGTCGTGTTGGAAAGTCCCGCTATTCGTTCTTATCACGCTCGTAGAGCAAATTCGTGAATTTGCTCTACGAGTGTGATACCACTGCTATCGGGGCTAGTTGGTTGGGGTTTCAATGTTGAGAAAACTGGGGGTGTTTCTTGGAAATTTGACAACTTTGGTTTAGTTTTTACATGAAAGTTGCCAAATTGCGGTTTGTTCTTGACGCAGTTTTTGAACTATCTTCTGGGCATGAAAAAAGCCTCATTTCTTGTGGAAACGAGGCTTGAATGCACATCAATAGGTTATTTACCTAACTACCTATTTTTTTATGAGGCGATGGGGATTTTGGTGGTCTTCTTATCAATCTGTGGTAGTTGGGTTTTGTAGATGGTGCATGAAATGTTATAAATCATTTCTTTTTCATTATCAAAAAGGGAACTTAACCGTTCGTTTTGTGTCCACCCTCTTTAATTCTCCCGCCAGCGGGAGAGACGGTTCGTGCTTTTATCTTTTTATTCGATTTTAAATGCCAATCATTCAGTTACTATAGGGACTGTCCTCAACGATCTAGCCCCGATAGGAGTGGTATTCGTGGGAAGCGTTGGCTTCGTAAAACGTTGGCTGCACGAATGAGAACGGATAGCGGGACTTGCCTTTGCGATGAAAGAAAAGCCTTTCGCTCCTAGCCTAAAAGATGAATAGGATTTTTTGGATTGTTTCGTGATTTATAGGATTTCAAATGTTGAATAGAAAATAATCGGGCTGCTTTTATATCGTTTTCGCAGCCCGATTGGGGTAGTCTATTTCCTTAGTTCTATGAATCCTGTGCGGGTAGCTGTTGTATTCTGGGCATCGGTCAATTCTATGCGGTAGTAGTAAATGCCGATTGGTAAGGTTTGACCATTTTCATTGGTTCCGTTCCATTGGATGTTGTCTCCTGATGTGCGGAAGTCGGTCATGGTGTTGCCTGTTTTGTCGAAAATCGTGAGGTGTGCTTCTAAGTCGGATGGGATGTCTTTGATTTGGAAGACTTCATTGATACCATCGTTGTTTGGTGTAAATACGTTTGGTATGGTGATGGCTTCAAAATTCGCTTTCCAATCTTGGGCTGGTGCTGCTAATCGGAAGGCATCTTCTCCTGGACTTTCGCATTCTTCTGTAACGAGTATGTTTATATAAGTTGTGTCGCATTGTCCCATTGCATTGCAGGCGATGACTTCTAAGATTTCGTCTCCTACGAATGATGGAAGTGGTAAGTAAGTGAAACAGTCTTCGCTGATAATGTCTAAGGTACATTCAAAGAAGATGGGTTCGACTGACTCTAATACTGGGTTTTCGATACAGAAGTCGGTACATACTGTGAGTGCTGGATATGGGAATGGTCGAGTGCATATGTCTAAGTCATTGTTGCAAGTAGAAGCTGTTGGATCTACGGTAATGACTACGCTTGCTTGACTCATTGCTCCTGACTCGTTGCATACTGTATAAGTGAAACTGTCTGTTCCACTAAATGCTGTATTTGGTGTATAGGTCATGCTTCCATCTGTATTTAGGGTTAACATACCATTGGTTGGTGCGCCATCTCCCTCTTGCATACAAATACTTAGTGCTTCACCTTGTGGGTCTTCGTCATTTGCCAGTACATTGATAATGGTTGCCTGTCCGTTTTGTGAAGAGGCTGCATCGTTGTTGGCAATCGGTTGTAATGCTAAACCTTCACAGTTGCCTACTTCTATAATTGCAGTAGCTGTGTCACAAATTCCTGTTGTATTGCAGACGATCAAATCTACTGTATCAATTCCAATATTTTCAAATGCTGGTAATGGGGTGTAACGTACACATTCCTCATTTAGAATGCTGGTATTGTTGCCAAATAAAGAAATGACTTCTGTTAGTACAAATTCTTCATTTGCTTCTACACATAGAACTGTTTGAGTCACTGGTGCTGTACAAGCCAATATAAATTCTTCGCTTAGTCCACTTGCATATTCACAAGAACCATCGTCCACTGTTGCATTTGGATTGAAGTTGGTGGCACTTTCGTCCATACATCCTGCGATGTTGGCAAAACCACCGTCTGATAGAATAAATCCAGCATCTAAGTTTAAGATAAATTCGTCTGGCCCTAACATTACTCCTGTCATTGTTCCTGTATTGTCTATATCACTATCTATCTGGATATTGAGTCCTGTGTTTTGAGTTGTCGGTGCATATCCAGTTGGAATCTCTATCGTAATTTGATAGTCGTTGTAAGGTTGTAAGTTGTCGAAACCATAAGAGCCATTGGCAGCCGTTGTGCTTGTTGCAATTGCTCCTTCAAAGGATGATAATGTAACGGTTAGTCCTTCTAAGAACATTTCGTTGTCGTCTTGTAAGCCGTTGCCATTTTCGTCAAACCAAGCTACACCGCCTAATTGACCAGGACGTTGTAAGTTCGCTTCAAAGGTCGCTTCGTCTTGATCGTCTTCCTCCATTACATTGTTGTTAGGCGTAGAGTCTGTATCATTTTGATCTAAAGCTGTGACCTCTGCAATGTTGACAATGTTGGTGATTTCTCGAATTTGTGCTTGAATGCTTAACTGAACACTGTCGCCTGCTGCTAAATTTCCAATTGTCCATAAACCATTTCCGTCGTTGTACATTCCTGTACTTGGGTTAGAACCAACGTAAACTAATGCAACTGGTAATTCGTCTGTTACTTCTAGTCCTGTTGCATCTCTTGGACCTTGATTGTAAACAGTGATGATGTATTCGACTATTTCACCGAAAGAGTAATCGCCAAATACGACTTCTTTGACTAATTCAATATCTACTAACTGACCTCCTACCCCTGCTGAATCTTGGTCGTCCTCGTTGGGTTGATTGTTGTTAGGCGTTGAATCTGGATCTTCTTTATCGCTGTTGGTTATTTCGGCAGTATTGATGTATGGACCTGCACCTGTAACAGTCGCTACAATTTGTAAGGTCGCTTGGTCACCTGCATTAATCGTTCCAATTGTCCAAAGACCCGTCAATTCATTGTAAGCTCCGATTGATGGAGTTGAAGTTACGTATATTAAACCGTCTGGTAGTTGGTCGGTTACTTCTACACTTCCAGCATCGGCTGGACCTTGATTTTCAACTGTAATCATAAAGCTAACATTCTCTCCTACTGCCACCTCTTCTGTCTCTACTACTTTGGTTAATGATAGGTCGGCTATTAAATCGTCTGGGTTCACTGGTGCATCGAAACTAACTGCATCCTCATCATCTTCACTTTGATCACCATTGTCGTTATTTGGTGTTGAGTCAAGGTCTGTTTGGTCGGCTGCTGTTACTTCTGCAATATTGTTAATGGTTCCTTCTGCTAAAATAGTTGCTGTAATTGCTATGTTTGAAGATTCATTTACCCCTAAACTTCCAACATTCCAAACACCTGTTACTTCGTTGTAATCACCTGTTGAACTTACATATTGTAATTGTGGTGGTAATTGATCGGTTACTTGAATGCCTGTTGCATTGCCTGGTCCTTCATTCGTGACTGTGAGGTTGTAAGTAATGTTGTCTCCTACAAATCCGTCTTCGACTGTTACTTCTTTGTTTAGCTCTAAATCAATTACTATCGCTGAAATTACTGCACTATCTTCATCATCTTCGCTTTGGTCTCCATCGTCATTGGCTGGTGAAGAATCGACATCAGGTTGGTCGGCTGCACTTACTTGGGCTACATTGATGATGTCGCCTGGTGCTTGTACACTTGCTACGATTTCTAAAGTAACGGTTCCTCCTGCTGGAACATTTCCTATATTCCATTGTCCTGTATTAGAACTGTATGTTCCGATACTTGCATTTTGAGATACAAAACTTAGTTGTGGTGGTAATTCGTCAAATACACTCACACCTGTTGCGTCGCTTCCACTTGTATTGGTCAAGGTCAATGTGTAGGTTATATTGCTTCCTAAGTCGGCTTGTGTTGCATCTACTGTTTTACTCAATTCTAAGTCAATCTGCTGTCCGCCAATAGTTGCAGAATCTTGATCGTCTTCATTTGGATCATTGTTATTGGGTGTTGAATCCATATCTTGTTCATTGGCGTTGGTAATCTCTGCAATATTGGTAATGCTACCTGCTGCTGTTACTTGTACTCTTAGTAATAAGGTTGCCATCTGTCCAGCTTCTACCTCTCCTACATTCCAATTTGGACTTATGAACGTTCCTTGTGATGGAACCGCTTCTATCAATGTTAATCCATCTGGCAAGTTATCTGTAACTACTACTCCTGTTGCTGTAGAGCCTCCATTGTTGTCAATCATAATGGTGAAGATGACTTCATCACCTACATTCACTTCAGAAACATTGGCTTCTTTCATCAACTCCATATCAATCATTCCAACACTATTTAAGAATACTTCGTCTTGATCGTCTTCTGTCACATCATCGTTGTTTGGTGTTGAATCAGCATCGGGTTGATCAGCCGCAAAAACTTCGGCTTTGTTTACAATATTTCCTTCGCCTGTTACAGTCGCTATTAAAGTTAAAGAACGACTATCTTGTGCTGGTAAATTGCCTACATTCCAAATACCTGAAACAGCATTGTAGTCTCCACCAATTGCATTTACAAAAGTTAATCCTTCTGGTAATTGGTCTATGACTTGAACACCTGTTGCGTCACTTGGTCCGTCATTGGTGACTTGTAAGACATAGGAAACTTGATCTCCTAAAACTATCTCACCTGTTGTTTCTAACATTTTGACTAATGATAAATCAATTTGAGTGCCGCTAACTGTTGCCTCATCTTGGTCGTCTTCATTTGCCATGTTATTGTTGGGTGTTGAATCTATATCGTCTTGATCTAAAGCACTTACTTGGGCTGTGTTGGTGATACTTCCAGCATTTTCAACTGTCACCGCAATTTCTAAGGTTGCACTTTCATTTACAACTAGTTCTCCAACCGTCCAAATACCTGATAGTGGACTATAACTTCCTTGTGTCGCATTGGCATTGATGTAACTTACTCCACCAGGTAGAGCATCGAATACTTCTATTCCCGTTGCTGTTAACGGACCTTCGTTGTTGACTACAATGGTATAAGTTATTTGATCTCCTACATTGACTTCTGTAACGTTGGCTGTTTTCGTCAAATTGACATCTACCAAATTGATTGCATTTATATCTGCTGAATCTTCATCATCTTCACTTTGATCTCCATCATCATTGCTTGGCATAGAGTCTGGATCTGGTTGGTCAGATGCAATCACTTGTGCTATGTTCGTGATATTATTGGAACCTGTTACTTCCACTAATAAGTCTAAAGTTGCCATTTCTCCTGCTGCTAATGCTGGTACACTCCATATATTGGTTGCAGCATTGAATAAACCTGCACTTGCTGTATTTCCGACATATAATACTCCATCTGGTAATTGATCTAAGACTTCTACATTGGTTGCTTCATCTGGACCGTTATTGGTCAATATTAAAGTATAAGTAACTATTTCTCCTGCTAAAACAGAAGGCGTATTTACTGATTTTTGTAATTCTAAATCAGCCACTGTACTTTGAACCGTTGCATCGTCTTGGTCGTCTTCTGTTGGATCATTGTTATCTGGCGTTGAATCAGTATCTGGTTGGTCAGATGCAATGACTTCTGCAACATTGGTTAAATTACCAAAGTCGGCAACTGTAGCAATAATTACTAATGTTTCTTCTTCACCTGACTCAACTGCTGGAATATTCCATAAACCAGTTGCTTCGTTGTAAGTACCTGTACTTGTTTGTATGTTTTCGATATTGAATCCACTTGGTACTTGATCGGAAACAATTACATTGGTTGCATCTGCACTTCCATCATTTTCGATGGTAATTGTGAAGGTGACTATATCGCCTATTCTTGCAATGCCTGGCTCAACCATTTTATTTAAAGATAGGTCTGTAGAAACACCTCCTATGGTAATTTCATCTTGATCATCTTCATTTGGATTGTCATTATCAGGTGTTGAGTCTGGATCTGGTTGATCTGATGCAATTACTTCAACACTATTGGTTATTTCACCATCATCTACCACTGTTGCAGTAATGGTTAAAGTTGCTGTTTGTCCAACTGATAAGTTCGGTACACTCCATTGTCCATTATTGTATGTTCCAATACTTGGTGCTACATTATCTAATGCTAAGGCTGCAGGTAATTGTTCACTTACAATAATTCCTGTTGCATTGCTTGGCCCATCATTGGTTAATTCGATGTTGTATGTTACCATGCTTCCGACATTTACCTCTGTTACATTGGCTGTTTTTACTAAAGATAAATCGCTCGCCACACCTGTTACCATTGTATTATCTTCATCATCTTCGCTTTGATCGCCATTGTCATTATTTGGAGTAGAATCAATATCAGTTTGATCCGCTTCAATAATTTGTGCTACATTGATAACGCTTCCAGCTTCTTCTAATCTTACTAAGATGTTTAAGGTTACTGTTGCACCATTGGCAACATTCCCTATGTTCCATTGACCTGTTTGATCACTAAACGTTCCAACACTTGGCGTTGCATTTACGAAACTTACACCTGATGGTAAGTTATCAAATACCACTACACCCGTTGCATCGCTTGGTCCTTCATTCGTTAAAGTTAAGGTATAAGTGAAATCATCTCCTACATTAACTTCTGTAACATCAGATGTTTTAGTTAAAGCTAAGTCGATTAACTCAACACCTATTGTTACCATGTCGCTATTATTGCTGTCATCTAAATCAGGTTGGTCAGAACCTGTGATGGTGACAGTATTGATAATATCTCCAGGTGCAACCACTTCCGCTTGAATGGTTAGGGTTTCTGTTGTTCCTACATTCATTTGATCAATTGTCCATAAGCCTGTTGCATTAGAATAGAATCCTTTACTGGTATTGGCTAATACAAATGACAATTGAGCTGGCAACTGTTCAGTAACTTCTATATTGGTTGCTGTTGAACCTCCATTATTTTCGATAACGATGGTATAAGTAATAATATCTCCTAATGTTGGACTATTATTATCTACTTCTTTCATGACACCCAAATCGGCAGCATCACTTCCAATCGTTACTTCATCTTGATCATCTTCATTGGGTTCATTATTATTTGGAGTAGAATCAATATCAGGTTGGTCGGCTGCTATTACTTGGGCTGTATTGGTAATCTCACCTTCACCTGTAACAGTTGCTACAATTTCTAAAGTAACTGTTTCTCCTGCGGCTACATTTCCAATATTCCAAATATCATTTGTATAAGAACCACTTTCTGTATTTCCACTGATAATAGTCAGTTGTGAAGGTAATTGGTCTGCTACTTGAACACCTGTTGCATCACTTCCACCATTATTGGTTAATGTTAAAAGGTAGGTTACATTTTCGCCAATATTGACATTGCCTGTTGGTGAAACTGTTTTCTCTAATTCTAAATCAATTGCCACTCCATTGACAGAAACATCGTCTTGATCGTCTTCATTTGGTTGATTATTGTTTGGAGTAGAATCAATATCATTTTGATCGGCAGCACTTACTTGAGCAATATTTAAGAAGTTTCCTCCTGCTTCAACTTGAACAATAATATCTAAGCTTGCTGATTCTCCAACTGCTAAGTCTCCCACGGTCCAGATGGCAGTATTTGGATTGAAAACACCTTGAGTTGAATTACTATTTTGATAGCTTACTTGTACCGGTAATAAATCAAATACTTCAATACCTGTTGCATCATTTGGTCCTTCATTCATTATTGTAATAGTATAAGTAAAGTTGTCACCTACATTAACTTCTGTTGAACTTGCTGTTTTGGTTAAGTCCAAATCAATCAATAAATCTCCTACATTGACCTCTACATTGTCTTCATCATCTTCACTTTGGTCGCCATCATCATTGTTAGGTTTTGAGTCACCATCCGTTTGATCTAAACTTGCTACTTGGGCTGTATTTAATATACTACCTGTTCCAGTTGCTTCTACCAGGATACTTAGTGAGGCGTTGTCTCCTGCTGCTAACTCTCCAATAGTCCATAAACCTGTTGCAGGACTATAGGTTCCAGTACTTGCCATTGCATCAATAAATGTAACACCACTTGGTAATTGGTCAAAGACACTTACTCCTGTCGCATCATTTGGTCCTTCATTCATTAAATTGATGATGTACATGAATTGGTCACCTACTGTTATGTTAGTAACATTGGCTGTTTTTGTCAACTCTAAATCAACTAATTCTGATTCTACCTCTATTAAAATATTGGCATTATCTTCATCGTCTTCACTTTGATCACCGTCATCATTGTTTGGATTAGAATCAACGTCTGCTTGGTCACTAGTTAAGATTTGAGCAATATTGGTAACATTACCTTCTCCTATTGCAATTACGTCTATACTTAATGTAGCATTTTGTCCGACTGCTAAATCACCTATTGTCCAAATTGCTGTTGCATTGTTATAAGAACCTACTGTTGCCGTTGAACTTTCATAACTCACTACATTTGGCAATTCATCTAATATACTTACACCTGTCGCATTCGTTGGACCTTCATTCGTTACTATCAACGTATATGTAATCGTATCACCTTGTGAAACAGTAGTATTGTTCACATCTTTAGTTAAGGCTAAATCAGCAACAAGCATATTTACGCCCACATTTACACCATCTTCATCATCTTCATTTTGATCGCCATCATCATTATTTGGTGTTGAGTCAATATCTATTTGGTCAGCAGCGATTACTTGTGCGATATTTTCAATCATTCCTTCTGCTTGTGCTTCCACAGAGATAGTTAATGTTACACTTTGTCCTACTGTTAATGTTCCAATATTCCATTCGCCTGTGGCTGGTGTATAATCTCCTGTACTTGGCGTGTCACCAATGTATGTAACTCCTGTTGGCAAGTCATCATTTACGACTACACCCGTTGCATCATTTGGTCCTTCATTGCTTACTGTAATTGTATAAGTAATAGTATCTCCTATATTAATAGCTGTTACATCTGCTGTTTTTAAGACTGATAAATCTATCAACTCAACAGATTCCATTGCTTCAATACTTGCATTGTCTTCATCATCTTCACTTTGATCGCCATTATCGTTGTTTGGTGTCGAGTCAATGTCCGTTTCATTTAAAGCTATAACCTGTGCGATATTTTCGATACTACCAACTTCTAATACTGTTGCTGTAATTTGTAGTGTTTCTGTAACATTTGGATTCATTTGATTAAGCGTCCAAATACCTGTTGCAGCATTATAGTTGCCTGTTGAAGGTATAGAACTTTCATAACTTAATCCTGTTGGTAATTGATCTAAAACTTGAATAGCTGTTGCTACATCTGGACCTTCATTGGTTAAAGTTAAAGTATAAGTTACTTGGTCTCCTACCAATACATTTTGAACATCTACTATTTTTGTTAATTGGACATCTACAAATGTTGGAACTTCATTTGCCTCCACAATTACACCATCTTCATCATCTTCACTTTGATCGCCATCATCATTGTTGATAAAAGAGTCTATATCTTCTTGGTCGGCTGCACTAATTTGTGCAATATTCTCAATACTTCCTGCTTCTATTGCTTCAACAATAATGGTTAAAGTTACACTTGTTCCTACCGCTAAATTGCCTATTGTCCAAATTCCTGTTCCAACACTATATGTTCCTGTACTTGGAATTGAATTGATAAATCCAATATTGGTTGGCAGTTGATCAAATACTTCTACCCCTGTCGCATCAAACGGTCCTTCATTACTTACTGTAATGGTATAGCTAAATGTATCGCCTACTTGGACCTGAGTTGCATCCGCTGTTTTGGTTAAGGATAGGTCTATCAAGACTACTTCTTCGACGGCTTCTACACTCACATTGTCTTCATCATCTTCACTTTGATCACCATCGTCATTGTTGACAAAGGAATCTACATCGTCTTGGTCTGCTGCTATCACTTGAGCTACATTGGTTGTCACTCCCGATTCACTAGCTTCTACTGTAATTGTTAATGTTACATTTGCTCCTACTGCTAAATCACCTATTATCCACTCACCTGTTGCTGGTGTATAATCTCCTGTACTTGGGACATCACTTAGATAACTTAATCCTGTTGGTAAATCATCATTGACAATCACTCCCGTTGCATCACTGGGTCCTTCATTACTTACTGTGATCGTGTAACTAAATGAATCGCCTACTTGTACTTGGGTAGCATCGGCTGTTTTGGTTAATGCTAAGTCTATCAAGACCTCTTCTTCAAATGCTTCTACACTTACATTGTCTTCATCGTCCTCGCTTTGGTCGCCATCGTCATTGTTGACAAAGGAATCTATATCTTCTTGGTCTGCTGCTATCACTTGAGCTACATTGGTTGTCACTCCCGATTCACTAGCTTCTACTGTAATTGTTAATGTTACATTTGCTCCTACTGCTAAATCACCTATTATCCACTCACCTGTTGCTGGTGTATAATCTCCTGTACTTGGGACATCACTTAGATAACTTAATCCTGTTGGTAAATCATCATTGACAATCACTCCCGTTGCATCACTGGGTCCTTCATTACTTACTGTGATCGTGTAACTAAATGAATCGCCTACTTGTACTTGGGTAGCATCGGCTGTTTTGGTTAATGCTAAGTCTATCAAGACCTCTTCTTCAAATGCTTCTACACTTACATTGTCTTCATCGTCCTCGCTTTGGTCGCCATCGTCATTGTTGACAAAGGAATCTATATCTTCTTGGTCTGCTGCTATCACTTGAGCTACATTGGTTGTCACTCCCGATTCACTAG
>JAHDBB010000005.1:1557-22238 GCA_020630635.1 Chitinophagales bacterium | reverse complement strand
TGATCGTGTAACTAAATGAATCGCCTACTTGTACTTGGGTAGCATCGGCTGTTTTATTCAAAGATAAATCTATCAAAACTACTTCTTCAACAGCTTCTACACTTACATTGTCTTCATCATCTTCACTTTGATCACCATCGTCATTGTTGACAAAGGAATCTACATCGTCTTGGTCTGCTGCTATCACTTGAGCTACATTGGTTGTCACTCCCGATTCACTAGCTTCTACTGTAATTGTTAATGTTACATTTGCTCCTACTGCTAAATCACCTATTATCCACTCACCTGTTGCTGGTGTATAATCTCCTGTACTTGGGACATCACTTAGATAACTTAATCCTGTTGGTAAATCATCATTGACAATCACTCCCGTTGCATCACTGGGTCCTTCATT
This sequence comes from Chitinophagales bacterium, assembly GCA_020630635.1. Lineage (GTDB taxonomy): Bacteria > Bacteroidota > Bacteroidia > Chitinophagales > UBA2359 > JAHDBB01. Next base: position 21,844 of record JAHDBB010000005.1, on the reverse strand, counting down.
ACTTACTGTGATCGTGTAACTAAATGAATCGCCTACTTGTACTTGGGTAGCATCGGCTGTTTTGGTTAATGCTAAGTCTATCAAGACCTCTTCTTCAAATGCTTCTACACTTACATTGTCTTCATCGTCCTCGCTTTGATCACCATCGTCATTGTTAGGTGTCGAATCTATATCTACTTGATCTAAAGTAAATACTTGGGCTATATTTAAAATTGTTCCTGCTTCATTGACAATTGCTGTGATAGTTAGTGTTTCTGAAGTTCCTGTAGATATTGTGCCAATTGACCACAAACCTGTTGCTGAATTAAATGTACCCGTTGTTTGTGTTGCACTTTCAAAAGTAAGGCTAGTTGGCAACTGATCAGAAATACTTACATTGGTTGCATCACTTGGTCCTTCATTATTGATAATAATGGTATAAGTAATACTTTCTCCGACTATTACATTAGTAGCATTTACTTCTTTAGTTAAAGATAAGTCTACTAGCTCTGTCAATTCTTGAACTATAATTGTAGCATTATCTTCATCATCTTCGCTTTGATCTCCATCATCATTATTTGGGTTAGAATCTACATCAGGTTGATTTGCTGCAATTACTTGGGCTGTATTGATGAAGTCTCCTTCTGTTGTTGTTTGTGCATTAATAATTAAATCAATACTTTCTCCAACTGCTAACTCACCAACAGTCCAAATACCTGTTGCCTGAATATAATTACCTTTTGTTGTAGAATGACTTTGATAATTTAATCCTACTGGTAGTAAGTCTGCCACTTGTACTCCTGTTGCATCACTTGGACCTTCATTATTTAATGTAATTGTAAAGTTTACAAAGTCGCCTTGTGTCACAGCATTTACATCTACTATTTTAGTTAAATTTAAATCAATTAACTTACCTTCAACTGTTATAGCATCTTGGTCATCTTCTTCTAAGATATTGTTATTTGGTGTAGAATCAGAATCTGTTTGATCTACATTTACAACTTGAGCGACGTTAGTAATAGAAATTGGCAAATCAACTGTTGTTGTGATCGCCAAAGTTTCGCTTTCTCCTGCCACTAACTCTTCTAATATCCATAGCCCTGTTGTTACATTGTATAAACCATTTGAAGGATTTGCTGTGACAAAAGTTAACCCTACTGGTAATTGATCTGCGATTTCTATGTTAGTTGCTGTAACACTTCCATTATTTTCAACAACAATAAAGAATGTGGTTTCTTCTCCTACATTTATACAGTCTTCACTTACTGTTTTACTCACCTCTAGGTCAATAGCAATACCATTTATTGTGATACAATCTAAATCGTCCTCTTCTTTTATATCATTATCATATATAGAATCTGAATCAGGTTGATCTGCTCCAACAATTTCAGCGCAATTTGTAAAGAAACCTTCTTCCTCTACTACTGTTTCAATATCTATGTTAACACATTGACCAGCAGGAACTGTTCCTACATCCCATAAACCAATAATTTCATCATAATTTCCTGTTGAGCCTATAAATGTACAAGCTGTTGGTAATGCATCCATTACTTCAACACCTGTTGCATCATTAGATCCATCATTACAAACTTCTAAAGTAAATATAACTGTATCTCCAATATTGGCTACTGTAACATCTGCTATTTTACTAATAGATAAATCTACTTCTTGTCCTTCTACACTTACATTGTCTTCATCATCTTCACTTTGATCTCCGTCATCATTATTGGGGGTAGAATCTATGTCATCTTGATCGGCAGCCGTTACTTGTGCCACATTGACAATGTTCCCTGCTTCAATCACTTCAACTTCAATTGTTAAAGTAGCTATTTGCCCTACTGCTAACATATCAATATTCCATTGCCCAGAGATTGGACTATATGTTCCAATATCTGAATTACTAGCCAGGGAGGATACTGAAGATGGCAAGGCATCAAATACTTGAATACCTGTTGCCACTCCAGGTCCTTCATTGGTTAATGTCAAGCTATAAGTAAAGCTGTCTCCAACATTTACGCTGGTTGCATCGGCAACTTTAACTAATTGTAAATCAATATTTATTTCATCAAAACCAAAATCTGCTTCTAAGAGATTTTCACCATCTCCTAAGTTTACAGTTATGGTTTGTGGTGTTGTTAAATTGGTATTATCAGGTCCTGTTCCGACAGTTACATTATAAGTTCCTTCTCCTAAACCTTCAAACAAATAAAAACCTTGTCCATCAGTTTGAGTCGTTTCTACAATGTTGCCTGCACTATCAGTTAAGGTCACAATAACATTAGGAATTCCTTCTTCTCCAGCATCTTGTACACCATCTCCATTTTCATCTAACCATACATAATCTCCTATTGAACCTAATGTATTGATAATTACAACTGCATTATCTTCATCATCTTCACTCTGATCTCCATCATCATTATTGGGGGTTGAGTCTATATCAGGCTGTTCGGCTGCTGTTACTTGTGCTATGTTTGTAGATATTCCTCCTGACGTAGCAGTTGCTGTTATCTCTAATGTTGCTATTGCTCCGTTGGCGAGATTTCCTACATTCCATAAACCTGACTGACTATTATAAAATCCATTAGTTGCGGTAGAACTTACATAGGTCACTTGTGGTGGTAATACATCTGTTACACTTACTGTTGTTGCATTTAACGGACCTTCATTACTCAATGTCAAAGTATAAGTAAGATTTTCACCTACTAAAACTTCTGTTACATCAACTTCTTTGGTTAAAGATAAATCAATCATTGATTGAGTTGAAATAGATGCTTCGTCTTGATCATCCTCTGTTGGTTCACTATTATTAGGAGTTGAGTCTACATCTGTTTGATCAACTGCTATGACTTGGGCTACGTTGGTAACTCCTCCTTCTTGCGTTAATTGAACTGTAATATCTAACGTTGCTGAACTTCCTACATCTACACTACCAATATTCCAAATACCTGTAAACTGACTATAATTACCTTGACTTTCATTTGCACTAACAAAACTAACCCCAGTTGGTAAATTATCAAATACTTGAATACCTGTAGCATTGGCTGGTCCTTCATTATTTAAGACTAAAGTATAGATAAAACTCTCACCTACTTGTACCAAGTCACTACTGGCAACTTTAGTTAACTCTAAATCTATCAATGGTTCTGTAACTTGAACAGTTACATTATCTTCATCATCTTCACTTTGATCGCCATCATCATTGTTAGGTTCAGAATCTACATCAGGTTGATCAACGGCTGTTACCTGTGCAACATTTTGAATAACTCCAGCTTCTGTTGCAATTACAGTGATATCTAAAGTTTCTATTTCACCATTCGCTAAATCACCTATAAACCATATACCTGTAAATGAACTATAAATTCCTGTACTTGGGTTAATACTTTGAACATTTACCCCAGCAGGTAAAGCATCAAATACTTGAATACCTGTAGCATTTACAGGTCCTTGATTACTGACTGTAATAGTATAAGTAAATGGTTCTCCTAAAGAAATTTCCGTCACATCAGTTGTTTTAGTTAACTCTAAATCTGCTGCATCTTGTGTGGAAACAACTGTTACATCTTCATCATCTTCACTTTGATCGCCATCATCATTATTTGGTGTCGAATCTATATCTTCTTGATCTACTTCAACCACTTGTGCTACATTTTCTATATCTCCTCCTTGATTAACTATTACTATAATATCTAAAGTTTGTACTCCCAATGCCTCAATAGTTCCAATAGTCCATAAACCTGTTGCCTCATTATAGGTTCCAGTTGAAGCACTATTACTTACATAAATTACTCCTGTTGGTAATTGATCAGATACAACTACTCCTGTTGCATCAAAGGCTCCTCCATTTCTTACTTCTATTGTGTAAGTAATTTCATCACCAATATTCACTGCGTTTGTACTAGCTGTTTTAAATAACTCTAAATCGACAATTTCGGGAGTAGAATCAATGATTGCACTATCTTCATCATCTTCACTTTGATCACCGTCATCATTGTTAGGTGTTGAATCAACATCTTCTTGATCGACTGCAATAATTTGTGCAATGTTATTAATCATTCCTTCTCCAACAACCTCTGCTGTGAAAATAATTGTTGTAGATTCACCTGCGACTAAATCTCCTAAGAACCAAATTCCTGTGAAAGGACTATAAATACCTTGAAGTGCTTCAGCTCTTACAAATTTTAATCCTAATGGCAATTGGTCGAAAACCTCTATTCCTGTCGCATTACCTGGTCCTTCATTGGTAATAGTAATAGTATAAATTACTGTTTCTCCAACATTTGGATTTGGATTATCTACTTCTTTAGTTAATTCTAAATCAACCAATAAATCATTGAATCCGAAATCAACATCTTCATACATCTCTCCAGCATTTAAATCAACTGTCATCGCCATAGGAGTTGTGAGACTACTTCCTTCAGGTCCATCTCCTACAGTAACTGTATAAGTTCCCATTGGTAGGTCTTCAAAAATATATGAACCATCAGGACCTGTTTGAATAACTTGAGTGGTTCCATCTGGAGTAGTCAAGGTAATTTCTACTCCTGGAATACCCATTTCATCTGGATCTTGAACACCATTGCCATTTTCATCAAAAAAGACAAAATCTCCTATACTTCCTAAACCATCTGCATCCAAGACATCATTATCCTCATCATCTTCGCTTTGATCTCCATCATCATTATTGGGTGTCGAATCGATATCTTCTTGATCTGCTGCTACTACTTGAGCTATATTTACTACATCTCCATCTGCCACTACTTCTACTAATAAACTCAAATTGTAACTTGTTCCTGCTGCTATACTGCCTACATTCCAGATACTGGTTTCCGGACTATATGATCCATTCTGTGCAGTAATCTCTAATATACTTACTTCTACTGGTAATTGTTCAAATACTTCCACTCCTGTCGCATCTCCTGGTCCTTCATTACTAATTGTTAATATATAAGTAAATACATCTCCTACATTTACTGGTGAATTCGCATCAGATACTTTCACTAATTCTAAATCTATACTTAATTCATTAAAACCAAAATCTGCATCTTCATAATTTTCTCCTTCTCCTAAATTTAAAGTATCTGTACCATCTGTTGTTAATAAAGTATTTTCTGGTCCATCTCCTACGGTTACTGTATAGGTTCCCATTGGTAACTCATCAAATAAATATAATCCATCTGCATCTGTTACAGTAGTTGTTATAGTTCCATCTGGATTAGTCAAAGTTATCGTTACATTTGGAATGCCTTCCTCATCTGGATCTTGAATACCATCTCCATTTTCATCTAACCATACATAATTTCCTATTGACCCTAAATCACCAATTATCACGACTGCATTATCTTCATCGTCTTCACTTTGATCTCCATCATCATTATTGGGTGTCGAATCTATATCTTGTTGGTTCGCTGTGGATACTTGGGCTATATTATTACTTAATCCTGCTTCTTTGGCATCTGCTACTATAATTAATATTTCTGTTGTTCCTGATGGTAAATCTCCAATAGTCCATAAACCTGTAAATGGACTATATAATCCTGTACTTAGATCGACACTCACAAAATTGACTTGTGTTGGTAATAAATCTGATACTTGTACTCCTGTTGCATCTCCTTCACCAATATTATTAACAGTAATAGTATAAGTAATTTGGTCGCCAATATTAACTGTTGTTACATCTACTTCTTTAATTAATTCTAAATCAACTAATAAGCCATCAAAGCCAAAGTCTGCATCTTCATACATTTCACCTGCTGTTAAATCTACTGTATCTGTTCCATCTGTTGTTAACAGGGTTCCTTCTGGTCCATCTCCTACTGTAACTATATAGGTACCCATTGGCAATTCGTCAAATAAATACAAACCATCTGCATCTGTTACGGTAGTTGCTATTGCGCCATCTGGATAGGTTAATGTCACCGTTATATTAGATATCCCTTGTTCATCTGGGTCTTGAATCCCATCTCCATTTTCATCAAACCACACATAATTGCCAATACTTCCTAAACCATCTGCATCTAATACATCATTATCCTCATCATCTTCACTTTGATCTCCATCATCATTATTGGGTGTCGAGTCTATATCTTCTTGATCAGCAGCTACTACCTGAGCTATATTTACTATATCTCCATCTGCTACTACTTCTACTAACAAACTCAAATTGTAACTTACACCTACAGCTATGCTACCTACATTCCAGATACTCGTTTCTGGACTATATGAACCATTCTCTGCATTGATTTCTAAGATGCTTACTTCTACGGGTAATTGCTCAAACACTTCTACTCCAGTCGCATCTCCTGGTCCTTCATTACTTATGGTTAATGTATAAGTAAATGTGTCTCCTACATTCACTGGTGAAGTTGCATCGGATACTTTCACTAATTCTAAATCTATACTTAATTCATCAAAGCCAAAGTCTGCCTCTTCATAATCCCCTCCTGCTCCTAAATCTACTGTATCTGTCCCATCTGTTGTTAACAAGGTGCCATCTGGTCCATCTCCTACTGTTACTATATAAGTCCCCATTGGTAACTCATCAAATAAATATAATCCATTTGCATCTGTTGTAGTTGTTTCTACTGTTCCATCTGAATAGGTTAAAGTTACTATTACATTAGATATTCCTTGCTCATCTGGGTCTTGAATCCCATCTCCATTCTCATCGAACCATACATAATCGCCGATTGAGCCTAACTCTTCTGTTGTGATGATTGCATTATCTTCATCGTCCTCACTTTGATCTCCATCATCATTATTTGGGGTAGAATCTATATCTGGTTGATCTGCTGCTACTACTTGTGCAATATTGGTAATCACGCCTCCAGTAACTACTTCAGCTATTATCTCTAATTGAGCAGATGCTCCTGTTGCTAACTCTCCTATATACCAACGATCTTCATCTTCACTATAAGTACCTGTACTTGGCATATTTCCAATATACAATAAACCATCTGGTAATTCTTCAAATACCTCTACTCCTGTTGCATCATTCGGTCCGTTATTCGTAATAACCAAATTATAAACCACTTGCTCTCCAACTAAAACTGTTTCTGTTGTATTAACTGTCTTTGTCAGTTCTAAATCTATTGCTATTCCATTAATGATTTGGCTATCTTCATCATCCTCACTTTGATCTCCATCATCATTATTGGGTACTGAATCTGGATCAGGTAAATCAGAGGCTGTGATTTCTGCTACATTTATACAATTTCCTGTTTCATTCAAAACAACAGTAATTGTTAAAACTTCGCTTTCTCCTACGTAAATCTCACCAATAGACCATAATCCTGTTGTCACATCATAAGAACCTACACTTGGATCTGCATTTACAAAGTCTAAACAATCAGGTAGTAAGTCAGTTACTTCTACTCCTGTCGCAATCGCACCACCATTATTTTCAACTTTAATAGCAAAAGTTATCTCATCTCCAATATTTATATCTACTACATCCATTGTTTCTCCCATACCTAACACTTCCTTTGTCAGTTCTAAATCAGCTTGTAAACTTCCAATCACTACTTCATCTTGATCATCTTCTGTTGGATTATCATTATCTGGTTCAGAATCTATATCAGGTTGGTCAGCAGCACTAATTTCTGCAATATTTAAAATTTCATCTGCTTCTATATTAACCATTGCAACAATATTAAGACTAGTTGTTGTATTGGCTACTATATCACCAACTATCCAAATTCCTGTTATAGGATCATAGTTTCCTGTTGAGGAAATATAAGTTAATTGAGATGGTAAATTATCAGTTACTTCTACTCCTGTTGCATCACTTGGTCCATTGTTGGTAACTACTAATGTATAAGTAATATTTTCTCCAACATTTATAGTTGTAACATCTACCATTTTCTCTAACTCTAAATCTATTTGTTCACCTATAACAGGAACATTATCCTCATCATCTTCACTTTGATCGCCATCATCATTATTTGGGGTGGAATCTATATCTGGTTGATCAGCGGCAATGACTTGAGCTACATTTATAAACTCACCTGGTGCCACTACTTCAACTGTAATATCTAAATTTATACTTTCACCCACTACCAAGTTTCCAATATTCCAAATACTTGAACCTGGACTAAAGTTAGCAGAAGAACTACTAATATATTGTACTTCACCAGGCAATTGCTCAAAGATTTCTACCCCTGTTGCATTACTTGGTCCATTGTTGGTAACAGTCAGTGTATAGATGAAAGTATCTCCTACATTTACAGAGCTTGCATCAGCAGTCTTCACTAGCTCTAAATCAATTTGTTCACTGGTGATTAGTACATCGTCTTGGTCATCTTCAGCAGGATCATTATTATTAGGATCAGAATCGGGATCGCTTTGGTCACTATTTGTTACCTCTGCTGTATTAACAATAGTACCTGCTTCTATAACACTTGCTTCAATTTCTAAAATGGCTGTTGCTCCAACCATTAAATTTCCAACAGTCCATAATCCTGTCACAGCATCATAACTTCCTTGTGTTCCACTTGAACTTATGAAATTTAATTGACTAGGCAAGTTATCTGTTACCTCTACTCCCGTAGCTTCACTTGGTCCTTGGTTCGTTAATTCTATCGTATAGATAATATTATCACCTACTCCTACAATATCTGCATTTACTGACTTTAGTAATTCTAAATCTGCTACGCCCATTATAATAACTGGTGCATTATCTTCATCATCTTCACTTTGATCTCCATCATCATTAGCAAGAGTTGAATCTAGATCAGGTTGATCGGCTTCACTTACTTGAGCTATATTCAAAATATCTTGTTCTGTTGTAGCTTCTACAATTAGTTCTAATATAGCTTGTTCATTTGCACCTAAATCTCCAACTATCCATTCTCCTGTATTTTCATTATAGAAACCCATTGTTGCAGAAGCCTCTACAAAAAGAAGTCCAGATGGTAAATCATCAAATACAACGATACCTGTTCCATCAGATGGTCCTACGTTTTCTAAAGTCAAGGTATAAGTAAATTCTTCTCCTACACTTATCTCTGTTACATTGACTGTTTTGCTTAATTCTAAATCTATTTGTTGACCAGACACACTTGCATTATCTTCATCATCTTCACTTTGATCTCCATCATCATTATTAGGTGTTGAATCTAAATCTGTTTGATCTGAACTAGCTATTTGTGCTGTATTGACATAAGGTCCTACTCCTGTAACAGTTGTTACTACTTCTAATATGCGTACTTGTCCTACACGCAATTCTCCAATAGTCCAAGTTAAATTAGTTGCATCAAATGTTCCTACCTCAGGGTTAGCTGATACAAAAGTCAATCCATCAGGCAAATTATCAGTAACTGTTACACCTGTTGCATCAGAACCACCTTGGTTTTCAACTGTAATAAACCAAGTTACATTTTCTCCAACATTAACTACTTCTTCACTAACTGATTTAATTAATTCCAAATCAGCAGCAATACCTCCAATAATAACCTCATCTTGATCATCTTCCACAGGAATATCATTATCTGGTGTTGAGTCTATATCTGGTTGGTCAGCATTACTTACTTGGGCTGTGTTGACAATCATATCAGATTCCACTACAACTGTAGCAGTAACATTTAGCGAAGTCGTTGCTCCTATAGCTAAATCACCTACCGTCCAAATTCCTGTTGTTGCGTCATAACTACCATCACTTGAAACAAACTCTAAACCAGTAGGTAGTTCATCTGTCACTTCAATACCTGTTGCATTACTTGGTCCATTATTTACTAAAGTAATTGTATAAGTAACTGGATCACCGACATTAATCACAGTATTCATATTTGAAACCTCTTTGGATAATTCCAAATCTATCTGTTCTCCTGTTATAACAACACTATCTTCTTCATCTTCACTTTGGTCTCCATCATCATTATTAGGAGTTGAGTCTACGTCTGGTTGATCGGCAGCACTCACTTGAGCTACATTTTCTATATCACCTGCTTCTAATACTCGAACTGTTATATCTAAAATCGCATTTTCTCCAACAGCTAAATCACCTATTGTCCAAGTACTATTGTTATTATTAAATGCTCCAATATTGCCAGTACTACTAACATATTCAATTGCTCCTGGTAATTGGTCTAATACCTCTACGCCAGTTGCATCATTAGGTCCTAAGTTCGTCAAATTAATAGTGTAAGTAAATACATCTCCTACATTTATAGAAGTAACATCAGCCGTTTTAGTTAATTCTAAATCAATTTGTTGACCTGTTACAGATTGTTCATCTTGATCATCTTCATCAGGGTTATTATTATCTGGGGTTGAATCAGTATCTGGTTGATCAACTGCTGAAACTTCTGCTACATTTATACACTCTCCTTGACTATTTAGAATGGCTGTCAAGATTAGTGTTTCTTGTTCTCCTGCGTAAATTTCTCCTACATTCCAAATCCCACTAGCTTCATCAAAAGTACCGACACTAGGGTCGGCACTTATAAAAGAGAGACAACCTGGTAGCTGGTCGGTGACTTCAACACCTGTTGCATTTGCACTACCATTATTTTCTACCATTATAATAAATGCTATTTCTTCGCCTACATTATAGACTTCATCTTTGGTTAAATATAATTCTTTTGTCAACTCTAAATCAACCGCTTGTCCATTGAGACAAATAGCATCTTGGTCATCTTCTATATCATTATCATTTTCAAAATCAGGCTCATTATCCGGTGTCGAATCTATATCTGGCTGATTCGCATTAGCTACTTCCGCATAATTACAAATTTCCCCTTCTACATCTACACGTGCTACAATTTCTAAAGTTTCTGTTTCGCCTACACCTAAGCTACCAATATTCCAAATACCTGTTCCTGAACTGTAATTTCCACCTGTATGGCTTATATAAGTCAAGCCTTCTGGTAATCTATCAATGGTTTGAACTCCTGTTGCATTACCTGGTCCAAAGTTGGTAGTTGTGACTGTAAAAGTTACTTCATCTCCAACATTTACTACTGTCTCTGAAACAGTTTTATCTACTTCTAAATCTATCAAACATCCTACAATAGGGGCATCATCTTGATCATCTTCGGATAAAATATTATTGTTAGGATCAGAATCAACATCAGGCTGATCTACACTCAAAACTTCTGCAATATTATTAATATCTCCTGCACATCCTACCTCAACTAAAATATCTAATGCAATAGTATCTCCTGACTTTAAAGAATCAATATACCAAAGACCTGTTTCATTATCATACTGACCTGCCTCCGTTGGAATCATGGCTTCTAAATCTGTAAAAGTATTATCTTGTAAATAATCTACACAACCAGGTAAATCATCTAAAACAGAAATATTACTTGCATCAGAAGGACCATCATTCCATAAAATAATTCTGTAACATACTTTCTCTCCTACATTAAACTTATTACCTGGACAAACACAAACATCATCATCTCTTGTAACCAATTGATTTACGTCTCCTACCAAAATATATAAAATACCCTCATCACTTGGTTCACCATTGTTACTATTAACCGTATATGAAAGTTGGTCTAATCCTTCAAAGTCCAAATTAGGTGAATAGGTTATAATACCATTATTAATGGTTGCTGTACCACTGTTAGGTCCACTAATAATTTGTGCAGAATTAGCTACTTCATTTTTATCATTACTTACTAAATTAAAACTATAAGAAGGTTGAGGTGGCGTGACATCTACTAACTCTGTTCCTATTTGTACAAACTCTTGAGTCGGATTTCCATTTTCATCTACTCCGTCAATCGTATCTAAAATGGCAACTTCTTCTAAAACAGTTATCCAAGGATTAATATCTGCTCGATCATCTTGTACACAAAATACTTCTGGATTATCTTCGCCCTCAATTTGTACTCTTGCTGGAACAGTCACAGTTGTACCATCTAAACCTGTTACTTGATATTCAAAATTATCGTCTACCCCATTCTCATATCCTAAATTTGGACAATATTCTATACTTCCATTATTATTTACAGTTACTTCTCCAAACTGAGGTTCTGTAACAATGGTTACACTACTAGCATCTGCAAAATAGTCATTAGTCGCTCCCGGTAAAGTAACACATCCTATTTTCACTAGTTTCTCTAATTCCAAATCAATTTGAAGTGCCTCCACTTCGTCTTCATCTTCATTATTAGTTAAATCTGTTTCTTCTTCATTACCTGAAACAGTTGCTACATTAACCAATAAAGAATCTGCTAAAGTAACGGTTGTTTCAATCGTCCAAATAGCGGCACTTCCATTGGCTAAATCGCCTACCTCCCAAGTAGTTCCTGTTACAGCACCTTGTGTTACATCACTATCTGTTACATTTAAACCAGCAGGTAATTGATCCTCTACAACCACTCCTGTCGCATCAGCAGGACCATTATTTCTAACTGTAATTGTCCAAGTAACTGTTTCACCAACTGCTACAACAGCTTCACTTACTTCTTTATCAATTGCTAAATCAATTAAACAAGGTAACACATTGACTTCGATAGGTGCAGAAGCTGCTGCACAACCATCTGCATCTGTTTCAACTACATAATAACTAAACATGCCAACCATATCTGGTTCTAAAGTCAAACCTGTATTTCCTGTAGATGTCCCATTAGGAACAACACCTTCAAACCATTCGTAACTTGAAGTAGGATTGGCTCCAAATATAGATAAAACGATCTCACCTCCTTCACATAATAATTCTTCTGTTGGTGTCAATGCTGTAATCGTTGGAGTGGGACCATCACCTTGTACTATTTCAACATTCGCCAATGCCATACAACTGCCTCCATCAGAAGTTACCATCACGACATAAAATCCTGTTGCTAATCCTGTAGCAGTCATGTCATTAGAAATTACCTGTCCATTCAAAGTCCATTCATAGGTGTAATTCCCATCACCTCCTAAAGCCGAAACAGTTGCCGAGCCATCCATATCTCCTGCACAAGTTTCATCTTCTTTTCCAATAATAAACGCTTGTAAATCACACTCTGGACCTTGAAGCGTTATCAAACTTACATCATCAATACATCCATTGGCATCTTCAACTGTCGCAGAATAAACACCTTCTCCTAAACCTGTGAAGTTACCATCATTATTACTGATTCCACCTGGATTTAAGATATAAGTATAAGGAGTTGTTCCTCCTGTTGCACTCAATGTAATGGTTCCATCAGCACTTCCCACACTAGTAGGATTGGTAGCAGTTACCACTTGCAAACTCACAGAAGTTCCTGCTACTAAAGTGATACTTTGCATATCCATACAACCCAAAGCATCATCAACATTAACTGTATAACTTCCTGCCCCCAATCCATCAATAGTGGCTGTTCCATCTGTTGTTTCTACGGTTCCTGTACTCCAAATAAAAGTATAAGGAGCGGTTCCTCCTGTCGCTGTTGCTGTAATAGATCCATTGGCTTCATCAGCACAAGCAGGGTCTTGTTTCGTAATTTCAATATTGATTGCACAATCATTTTCCAAAGTAGTTTGAATCAACTCTTCACAATCATTGGCATCTATAACTGTAATGGTATAATCTCCTGCACTCAAACCTGTAAATGTACCATTCGTATTTTCATCACTAGCAGCTCCACTCAATATATAAGTATAAGGAGCAGTTCCTCCAGATGGTGTAACAGTAATACTTCCATCTGTACCACCATTGACTGAACTTGGATCTGTTTTAATAATACTCAAATTGTAACCAACCAAACAAGGGTCATCAATATTGATTTGTCCTACTCCTGTACAAGTCTCATCATCTTCATCCATAATAGAATAAGAAAAACTAATGGTTCCACTAACACCTTGTGTTGGTGTGAAAGTTACAATACATCCATTATTACTAAAGGTTCCTGCTCCAGCAGGTGAAATATTATCAAATAAAATAGAGGCACAATCTATATTGTCATCTGCATCACTTACATAATCATTTATATCAAACATCAACATTTCATTCACGCCAATTGAACCTAAAATAGTATTACAAATAGGTCCCATATTGCATGGTTCTTCTTGGGCAATCGTAATCGGTGAAGAATCTGTACACCCTTCTGCGTCCATCACGGTCAATGTATAAACTCCTGCTTGTAAACCTGTAAAAGTAATACTACCACTCTCTGAATCTTGTGATTCACCATTGCTCAACATAAACATATAAGGTGAAACACCCATGGTTGCCATTCCATTAATCACTCCATCATTTCCTTCACAAGTTTCTTGTAATACAGTAAATCCTAAGTCTAACAAACAAGGTGCTTCTGTTACCGTAATTTGCCCCGAACCATTACAACTTTCTCCATCCGTATCTGAAATGGTATAAGTAAAAGATAAAGTTCCTGCAAAATCCATAGCTGGTGTAAATGTCACATTACAACCATCAATACTAAACATTCCTCCATTAGAAGGATTGAGATTATCAAAAGCCAAAGTACTACAATCTAAATTTCCATCTGGGTCTGAGACATAGCTATTTATATCAAAAGTCAAGGCTTCATCCTCTCCTGTCGAATTTAAAATAGTCGTACACATAGGTCCTTCATTACAATTGAGATCCTGATTAACTAAGGTGATATTATTGAAAATTTCTTGACAACCAGCAACATCTCCAGCAATACCTTGTACTAGTACCCAATACATTCCAGGACACAATTCATCAATTGTTTCTGGTGGAAATAATGTCGCATTGGATTCTATTAATCCTGAACTATTTAATGGATCATTAACATCAAAATCACCATTATCAAATACATAAAAAATCCACTGATTCTCTCCATTAATGACTTCATCTGGAGCTGTAGCAGTAAACATACCATTACATTCGCCACAAGTAGGATTGGTTTCTTGAATTGTAATAAAACAACCTGCTGGTGGTGCTTCTGTAAAACCAAAATCAATATTATGAGTATTTTCTCCAGGATTAGTCGTCGTTACATTGGCTATGACGGTTCCATTTTGTGTTTGTCCATCTGAATCAAATTTATCATCTCCTGTATTAGCAGTAGTTGCTTCCAACCCATCTAAGACTCCTCCAAAATTAGTAGCAGGAATCACCACTTGATAATTGGTGTAAGGTTGAACATTTTGATTAAAGTAGTATTCTCCGTCTGCATCCGTTGTAGTGGTTGATACGACTGTACCATTTTGTACCAACTGAACAGTCACTCCTGATATACCTGCTTCTCCTGCTTCTTGTACACCATTGGCATTGGTATCTGCAAAAACTCTATTTCCTATTTCAATAGGCGGTGGTCCACAAAGTAACTCTACATCTCCAATACCTGTAGCTTTTCCAAAGCCCTCGTTAGGATCATTGGCATTATAATAAACGGCATAGCCTCGATTAGCACTTCCATCTTCATTATCCAACCATTTTACGCCACCAGCAAAAGCGGGAGTTGTTGGATCAAAAACAGAAGCTACTAACTCTCCACTTCCTGGATTCAATGCCAAACCACCTAAAGCAGTCTCAAAGTGAAAAGCTCCACCACCGCCTTCCCAACGGTCTCCACAATAAAATTCTTCGCCATTATTTCCCCCTTCATTACAACCAACACGTACTAAATTACCATTTGCATCAACAATATTTCCATTTTGTTCTCCTACAAATGTTCCATTATCATTATAAACATATCGAATATCTCCACCACTATTACCACTTACTAAAACGGTTCCAGTACTAAAATTCCAATTGTTATCGGTTCCTGTTTGTAATCCAAAACGGTCTCCATATCCTAAGATCATAGAGCCATCCAAATCAAACTCTATATCCATTAAAATAGGCTGTGGATTAGCGATTTCTGCACTACCAAAAGTAAAAGTTGCATCATCAAAACTATCAGTCCAAGTGTTCCACTCACACTCTAATGCTTGTGTGACACATCCCTTATTGTAATCTAATGCCTCTGTATAAACTTGTGAAAAACCTCCTGTATTTGGGTTAAATTCATAAACATAACTTTCCAATACACCACCATTTTCTCCTGAACAAACCAATCCAACATACACTCGCCCTCTATAATATTTGGTTGCCCAAGGACGAGTTTCATTACCACAAGGTGTTGGAACTCCGAAAGTTGTTACATTGGTACAAGTAGGTGTAATGAGATTGCCGCCTGGTGTATTGCGAATCTGAATACGGACCAATTCTCTTGTATTAAGATTCATAGTCCAAAGCTCTGTTCCATCCGTTGAAATATCTAAATCTCCTAAACCTGCTTTTCCAACTCCTAAAAACCCATCAATATCGTTACTTTCTTGTGAACGATCAGCAGGCAAATCATTACGATTGAGTGAACCCAAATTAGTACAATTGCCTACATCAAAATAATTAGAAACAGTGGGTGTCCCTCCTTCTGGATAATTAACCGTATAAATACCTCCCAATCCTAAAGGTCCTGTTCCTGAGTGTCGTCTCACTACAGATGAGGTAAAGATATTATTGGTAGCATCATCCCAAGCAACTCCCCAAACAGCTCCTACTTGAAAGGCAGAAGCCAATGTATTAGGAAAACCACCATCTCCTTCTGAAGGAGGATCAGTAGCATAATTGGCTCCATCTCCTTCTCTGGTATATTCAAAACCGACAAAAGCGTCAGGTGTAGCAGCCGTTCCTCCCGCCAAAGGATCTCCATTGACATAACAAGGTACAACGACTCTTGGCTCTTCATCACAATAATCTTCTGGCACATTTACGCCTAAACTGATATTATTTTCAGTACAAGAAGTAAAAGCAACCGAAGTTACCGAAGAAGTTCCTACAAAAGTCTCATAAAGGTCATCGGCTGGATTGGTATTGGCATTATTAAACGCATCCAATTCAAAACACAAACGTACCTCACCCGAACATCCTGCAATATTCAAAGTATAATCACCATTGGTATTGGTAGTTGCACTAGCGGTATTGCCATTAGCATCTACACCTGTTACAGTCAAATTGGGTACGCCAAGATCTGTTCCATCTTGAACACCATTATTATTAAAATCTTGATAGACAGTTCCCGAAACTTGGGAAAATAGATTGGTCGAATAAAGTCCGCCCAATAGACCTATCACTATCAGATAGAGCATTTTTTTCCTAAAAAATATTTTAGGATTTATATAGCTTTGGCTAAGAAAAGAGAAGTAGTCGTTTAGCATAATCAGTTTTTAAGGGTTGTTTAATTTCTAAGTTAAGGAAGTAATCAAAAGGCAGTTGTTACATAAAGGGCATAAGATTCCCATGATGTTAAATCTATATTTCAAAAATTTAACAAATAGCAAAGACATAAGTGGAGTATCAGAAATAAAGTATTCCAAAATGGGACTAAGAGATTTTTTGATTTTTAAGGAGAAAAATGGAGTCATAGCAGGGCTACGACGAGTATTTTCAACGCCAAAAATCAGAAAATGTCGATGTCACATGGAATAACTTATTTGTGTTACTTCACTATGCTTCTCCTAAAGAATAGAAGATAGCATTATGTGCTGGGATGATGCATAGACAACAACCAATAGTGGAGGGTCACCGGACTTATAAGTTGTAAAAGATTAAGTATGTATTAGACGGTATGTTTTTTAATAGCTGTTTTATTAATTAGTTTTTAGTGAAATCTCTGCAAAACATTACAAAGAAAAAAAAGTATAATATGTGGTAAATCTTTTAAACGCTGTAGATTGTTCTTATAAAGATAGGCGTGTAGATAAGTAGATGTGCATTAAAGGAGAGGAAGAACAACTTGGCAAAATAAAAGAGTATTTTATATTTGATGTACTCTATCTTTGCAACAAATTATATACCAAACCTTACAAATCTTATACATAAAATAAATACAACTATATAAAAGACTTATTTACTTACAAAAGTATAGCAAATTTTAATTCATTAAAAATTTTCTACACAAAAAAAACTATATCAATACATACACTGTGTTTGTTTTATTAAACAGAGTGTCTATTTTTTTTGTACACTTTTAAAGACAAATACCACTCAAACCGTTTATAGACGGCATTATTAAAAGCACAAAATCAAAGTTCACTTAAATTATATTTATTTTAAAAAAATATGTATTCACTAAAGCACAAAACTTCATTTATGACTCAAAAGTTATTTTTATTATTTCTTTTTGGAGAGAACAGAAGTAGCTTCGTCGTAATAGCTCTCCCCGCTATCCGTTCTTATTCGTGTGGCTAAGTTTTATGAAGCCAACGCTGCGACACGAATACCACTGCTATCGGGTCTAGTTGGTTGAGGACACAACTGATAGTACCAGTCCATTAAATGATAAGATCAAAATGCTAAAAAGGTAAGAATGTATTATAAGTACCTATGCGTAAATAATCGTCATTTTTGAGACAGGCTATTTTTTAATCAGACAAGGCATTTTTCACCGAAATAGCCGAGCTATTTCTGTTAAAAATAACGCAGGATTATTAAAAAAGAGTCCCTCATAAAATGTGTCGATTATTTAGGTTTAGGTACTTAATCAAAAGTTATCAAATTTTCCAGCACGAACCACAAAAACGAAAGTAAAACGTCGAAACCCAACCCAACTAGCCCCGATAGCAGTGGTATCACGTTTGTAGAGCAAATTCGTGAATTTGCTCTACAAACGTGATGAGAACGAATAGCGGGACTTCCCAACACGACAACGCTTCCAACCCTTCGCTCCTAAAAACAAAAAAGCACAAAACGAGCATTAATCATAGATGCAAAACCCTTCCCTCAACCAAAGTAAAGCAAATTCACGAATTTGCTCAAAATCCCACAAACAAAAAAAGGGAGACAACAATTGCCTCCCTTTCAATATATTTTTATGTAATACAGCTCAATCTACTCCTCGCCCCCACTTTTCTTACCATCAACAATAGCCGCTGCTTTAGACAAAGCCACTCCTTGATCAAACATCCCAATCCACTTATTATTATCTTCATCAATTTTAATAAATGAAATCGTATTGGTTTTCAAGGTCGAGTTTTTCATATTGTACTTTGCCCAGTTTTTACCATCATAGACCGCCATCCCCTTACTCAAAGTTCCTACATAGATATTGCCGTCATTATCTTTATCTACACACAAAACATGGTTTTCAGGAAGTCCCGAATTACGAGTATGCATCACTTTCCAACGTCCACTTTCCGTCAACCTCGTCAACCCTCGATTAAAAGTCGCAATCCACTTGGTCTGATTATCGTCAATATATACATAGCGAATATCATTATCAGACAATTCTGAATTAGAACTGGTATAAAGTTGCCAATCACCTGCTGGGTCTATCTGAACCAACCCACTTTTGGTACCAATCCACATATCTCCATTAGTTTCTTCTGCAATACTTTGGACATAAGCATCCTTCAATTCAGTATTGAATTCAAACTCCTGCCATTGAGAACCATCCCAAGTACACAGACCTTTAGAAGTTCCAATCCATTTTTTACCATTGGCATCAATGGTTATACAAGTAATGGTATTCGTCAAAAGTTTAGAATTGGACTTATCGTACTTATTAACGACAGCTCCATCCTTGTACTCAATCAGCCCCCACAATGTACCAAACCATTTGGTATCATCTTGGTCTATTTCGACTACATTAATATGGGGATTAAAATGATTATCTCCTTTGGTCTCTACCAAAGTCCACTTTTCACCCTCATAAGTAAAAATGCCGTTGTAAGTTCCAAGCCATACAACTCCCTTGCTATCTATGTCGAACGCATCTGAAGAACGAACAGGATCTATCCAATCACCAGTCGTACTTTCATTGAAAATTTCCCAATTGCCAATTTGACTAAACGCAACAACAGGAAAGAACAGTAGCAAGAATATTAATCTCCCAGCTTTAATATTCATATTTGGTTTAATTAAAAAAATGAAAAAAAAGTACACGATTTCCTTATAACAACACAAGAGGTATAAATGATTTCTACAAAAACTTAAACCATTGCATTATTATTACAACAAAAAATTACTACATGAACAGGGTAAGTGTTTTTCGACAAAGTGTGAGTACTGTTGTTTTTTTCAGCTTTGCGTTTTCATTTTTGATTAGGTTACAAAAATAGAGGATAGTTTTTTAAAAAAGGAAAAAAAGACCAAAAAAGTGTGATTTTCTGTCGTTTAATTGGCATATTTTTTACGTCTCCAAAATCCATAGCCCAATCCACCTATCAAAACCAATATCAATGGAATACTTATATTAAAAATCTGCCAATAGTTTTTTTCTTCTTTTATGCGTTTATCGTCCAAGAGTCTTAGTTGTACATCTTTAGATCTTGCAACAATAATGCCAGAATTATCCAATAACCACTCCACGCAATTTAATAAAAAATCTTTGTTTGCAAAAGTTTCTTTGGTAAATTTATAATA
>JAHDBB010000005.1:0-1457 GCA_020630635.1 Chitinophagales bacterium | reverse complement strand
TTTTCGTTGGGTCTTTCTCTCGCAATTTCAATATCAACTTTTACTGGAGAAAACTGTACTTTGGTATATTGGGAAGTTGCCAACAAAATATCTTTCTTAATACCTTCTTGCTTGATGGTATCAATTGTTGAAACAAATTCTGTGGCAACAGGTCCCAAGTTTTTGGTAACTGGGTGGTCTTGATTTAATCCCGTGAGGATGGGATGGTACAACCAAGGAAAAAGGCGTTGCTGTTGAGCATTGCCTGACTGATCGACTCCGACCACCAATGGAATAGGGTTACAGCGCATATCTTGTACTAAGTTTTCATTGACTCTCACTCCATATTTAAACAACATATCTTCGATGTTCAAATTATAGGGAGGTGCAACAAAGGAAGTGCGAGTTTGGAGACTATCAATATCAGCTATAAGGGGATCAAATAACCACATGACTTTGCCTCCTTGCATAACAAACTGGTCGATTTTGAATTTCTCTGCTTCTTGGAAGGGAAGCAGCGGTTTGGCGATGATTAAGACATCTATTTCGTGAGGTATAAGGGGAAATTCAGCTAAATTCAGTTCGGAAAGTATGTAATAAGGTGCAAGGGCATTGGAGATGTCCACAATATTTTCTCCTTCCCATTCTTGGTGTCCTCTCAAAAAAGCGATTCTAGGCTTACCAGAACGCTGTAATTTTTGAATGGCATTCGCCAATTTGAACTCTAATAAGGAAATGGAATTATTGATGACGGTTTGAGCACCTCTTCCACCTTGTTCTTCAAGGAGCATCACAGGATATTCTTTGCCTTGATAAAGAACTAAGGCTCCTGGAAAAAAGACCTTATTAGCCGAATATCCTTCTTCATTTTCAAATAATCTTCTGGGAAGTAATCCTTTCTCTGTCAATTGTTTGGTAATTGCTTGTCGTTCTTCTGCGTTGGGCGTATCTAAGGGATCTATAAATTCGTACTGTAGTTGATTGCCTGTATAAGCTCTAAATTCATCTAAAATATCTCTAGTGGCATTGCGAAGCCGCTTAATGCCCGCAGGAAATTCGCCTTCTAAAAAGACTCTGACCGTAATGACATCTTCGGTTTCACTAAGTAGTTGAGTGGTGGCATCAGTAAGGGTAAAACGTCCTTCTTTTGTTAAGTCAAATCGGGTGTGAA
Source organism: Chitinophagales bacterium (assembly GCA_020630635.1). GTDB lineage: Bacteria > Bacteroidota > Bacteroidia > Chitinophagales > UBA2359 > JAHDBB01. The sequence goes on along the minus strand of JAHDBB010000005.1, from coordinate 307 downwards.
AGACGGAAGAGAGAACATTGAGGAGTATAAAGAGGACCAATACAAAAAGAATTTGTAGTAGTGATTGTCTTTTATATATACGTTTTTTTGTCATTTAAGTTGCGAATAAAGAGATTTTTTATTGAGTGACAAGTAGATTGTGACTGGTGACTTTTTATTATAGTGACAAAGGGACGTTGTGGTTCATTTCGTGGTTTTGGGACGATGGGGCGTTTCTGTTATAAACTCGAAATCCTACTAATCTCGAAAAATCCTATAATCCTATTCTTATTTTAGGCTAGGAGCGAATGTTTGGATACTTCGTCGT
>JAHDBB010000349.1:3125-6851 GCA_020630635.1 Chitinophagales bacterium | reverse complement strand
AAAGGGACGATTAATCATTCGTTAATCGAAAAAATAGTTACAAAATGAACTGAAACGTCCCTTTACGTCCCAAAAACCACGAGATGAACCAAAGCGTCCCATCGTCCCAAAACCAAGAAATGAACTGAAACGTCCCCTTACGTCCCAATAACCACGCAATGAACTGAAACGTCCCCTTACGTCCCAATAACCACAAAATGAACTGAAACGTCCCATCATCCAAAAACCACGAAATGAACCACAAAAAATCATCAGTCACTCAAAAAACCGTATTATGCAAAAGATAGCACCTTACCAACCCACCAACAAAGTCCGTATTATCACCGCAGCTTCCCTTTTTGACGGACACGATGCTGCCATCAATATTATGCGCCGCATCATGCAATCATCAGGTGTAGAAGTTATCCATCTTGGACACAATCGTTCTGTTCAGGAAATTGTAGAAGCAGCCATCCAAGAAGATGTACAAGCCATTGCCATGACCAGTTATCAAGGCGGACACATGGAGTTTTTTAAGTACATGTATGATTTGCTACAAGAAAAAGGTGCTGGACACATCAAGATTTTTGGTGGAGGCGGTGGAACGATCCTACCCAGCGAAATAGAAGAACTACATCAATACGGCATTACTCGTATTTACTCACCTGATGATGGACGAAAGATGCAACTACAAGGAATGATCAATGATGTCATTCAAAAAGCAGATTTTGTATTGGGTAATCGCTTAAATGGAGAGGTAAAAAAATTGAGTGCCAAACAACCGCAAGCCATCGCCCGATTGATTACGGCTGCTGAAAACTATCCAGAAGAAGCCAAAGCCCTATTGGATCAAATTAGAAAAGAAGCAGACAAAAGTACCACGCCCATTTTAGGGATCACAGGTACAGGTGGTGCAGGAAAATCATCCGTAGTTGACGAATTAGTCAGACGATTTCTCAATGATTTTGACGAAAGCAAACACATTGCAATCATTTCAGTTGATCCATCTAAAAGAAAAACAGGTGGCGCACTATTGGGCGATAGAATCCGCATGAACGCCATCAACAACAAGCGAGTTTTTATGCGCTCCTTAGCGACTCGCCAATCCAATCTCGCCCTATCTAAGCATGTAGATGAAGCCCTCCAAATATTAAAAGCCGCCCACTTTGACCTCATTATTTTAGAGACCTCTGGTATTGGACAATCCGACACCGAAATCATCGAACACTCCAATGCTTCGCTTTATGTCATGACTCCCGAATACGGTGCAGCGACTCAATTGGAAAAAATAGACATGTTGGATTTTGCAGACCTTATTGCACTCAACAAATTTGATAAACGAGGCGCATTGGATGCTTTACGAGATGTCAAAAAACAGTACAAAAGAAACCATCAACTCTGGGAAACACCCGATGAAGATATTCCTGCTTTTGGAACCATCGCTTCCCAATTCAATGATCCAGGAGTCAATCGTTTGTACAAAGCCATCTTAGAAAAAATCAGCGAAAAAACAGGCATCACTTTCGATTCCAACTACCAGATTAGCGATGAGATGTCTCAAAAGATTTACATCATTCCTCCCAAAAGAGTCCGCTATCTTTCTGAAATTTCTGAAAACAACCGCAGCTATGATAAATGGGTCAATGAACAAGCCGATTTAGCTCAACAACTTTACAGCATTCACAATACGTTAGGCTTACTTAAAAACCATGAAGCCAATGAGCAAGATATTGAAGCAGTCGAGAAGTTATTGGAAAAAATACGCCTAAAGTTTTCGGGTGAAAATCAACAGATCATCGACCAATGGAAAGACAAAGTACAAGCCTATAAAAACGAGTACTATATCTTCAAAGTTCGAGATAAAGAAATCAAAATAAAGACACATACAGAATCCCTTTCTCGCAATCAAATCCCGAAAATCTCTTTGCCCAAATACAAAGCATGGGGCGATATTTTACAATGGAATTTACAGGAGAATGTACCAGGTGAGTTTCCTTTTACAGCAGGCGTTTATCCTTTCAAACGAGAAGGTGAAGACCCTACCCGTATGTTTGCAGGAGAAGGTGGTCCAGAAAGAACCAATAAGCGTTTCCACTATTTGAGTTTAAACCAACCTGCTGCCCGACTTTCAACGGCTTTTGATTCGGTAACGCTCTATGGGGAAGACCCCGATTATCGCCCAGATATTTATGGAAAAGTTGGAAATTCTGGTGTATCTGTCTGTTGTTTGGATGATGCCAAAAAGTTGTACTCTGGTTTCAATCTTTGTGAAAATACGACTTCGGTATCCATGACCATCAACGGACCTGCTACCATCCTTACGGCATTTTTTATGAACGCTGCCATTGACCAACAATGTGAGGTATATATCAAAGAAAATAGCTTGGAAAATGAGGTCAAGAAAAAACTAAAATCTCTCTTTAAAGATAACGCTCCTACTTATAATGGCGACCTTCCAGAAGGAAATGAAGGATTGGGTTTGATGTTATTGGGAACGACTGGTGATAAGGTTTTACCCAAAGAGGTTTATGAAGAAATAAAAGCCAAAACACTTTCTAAAGTAAGAGGAACCGTACAAGCCGATATTTTAAAAGAAGACCAAGCTCAAAATACTTGTATCTTTTCTACTGAGTTCTCTCTAAAATTGATGGGTGATGTACAACAGTATTTTATCGACCACAAAGTCCGTAACTTTTATTCCGTTTCGATTTCGGGTTATCATATTGCAGAGGCAGGAGCCAATCCCATTTCACAATTAGCCTTTACCCTTGCCAATGGCTTTACCTTCGTAGAATACTACCTCTCTCGTGGTATGGACATCAACGACTTTGCACCCAATCTTTCCTTCTTCTTTTCCAATGGAATCGACCCTGAATACTCAGTAATCGGACGGGTCGCTAGAAGAATTTGGGCAAAGGCGATGAAACTCAAATATGGGGCAAATGCTCGCTCTCAAAAACTGAAATATCATATCCAAACTTCGGGTCGTTCTTTACATGCTCAAGAGATTGACTTCAATGATATTCGTACCACCTTACAAGCTTTGTATGCCATCTATGACAATTGTAATTCGCTGCATACCAATGCTTATGATGAGGCAATTACCACTCCTACAGAAGATTCTGTGAGACGGGCTGTTGCCATTCAGTTGATTATCAATCGAGAATTGGGATTGGCTAAAAATCAAAATCCCTTGCAAGGTTCTTTCATTATTGAAGAATTGACAGACCTAGTAGAAGAAGCGGTCTTGACTGAATTTGATAGGATCACAGAAAGAGGCGGTGTTTTAGGGGCAATGGAAAGAATGTACCAACGTAGCAAAATCCAAGAGGAATCTATCTATTATGAAACCTTGAAACATACAGGGGAATATCCGATTATTGGGGTCAATACTTTCTTGTCATCGAAGGGTTCTCCGACTATTATTCCAGAGGAGGTGATACGGGCAACGAAGGAGGAAAAGGAGGCGCAAATCCAAACACTTCAAAGTTTGCAAAAACGTCATCAAGATACAGCTCAGTCAAAATTACAGTCTTTGAAAGTAGCTGCTATTCAACATGAAAATCTTTTTGAAAAATTGATGGAGGTAAGTAAGTATTGTTCGTTGGGACAAATTACCAATGCGTTGTATGATGTTGGAGGGCAATATCGTAGAAATATGTAAGAGTTTTGGGACGACGGGACGTTTTTCGGTTCAGTTCGTGGTTTTGGGACGACGGGACGTTTTTCGGTTCAGTTCGTGGTTTT
>JAHDBB010000349.1:0-3025 GCA_020630635.1 Chitinophagales bacterium | reverse complement strand
GTTCAGTTCGTGGTTTTGGGACGACGGGACGTTTTTCGGTTCAGTTCGTGGTTTTGGGACGACGGGACGTTTTTCGGTTCAGTTCGTGGTTTTTTACCACATAAGAAACATAGGATTTTTTACATCATTCTTTAGGATGATGATAGACAGGATGATGCTCCAAGAGACAAAAAAACTGGCACTAAGCAGTCCCAACCTCTACCAAATAGCCCCGATAGTAGTGGTATGAATGCACAAGCGTTGGCTACCCAAAACTTAGCTGCATTCATAGGAACGGATAGCGGGACTTTCCATCACGACGAAGCACTCAACCCTTCGCTCCAAATAATGTAATGCACCAAAGTAAAGGCACGAATTTACGCTCAAACCAATCACCCCAAAGCCTTTAAACGATCCAAAAGCGGCGGATGTGAGTAATTGAAAAAGACATAGGTTGGATGCGGTTGTAAGTTGGAAAGATGATGAACCGACATTTTCTTCAAACACATTTTTAAGGCATTGGCATCGGAAGTGGTCTTGGCATAATCATCCGCTTCGTACTCAAACTTGCGAGAAAGTTGATTCATAAATAAGCCGATGAGCATGGAAATGGGGCTGTACAACAGGCTAAACGCTAATAAACCCATATGAAAACTTGGATATTCTGCGCCCAATGCACTGGATAAATCAGGACTTTGTAATGCCCATCCTAAAATGAAAAATAAAATGCCTGTGGTGACAATCGAAAGAACTTGGTTCTTGACAATGTGCTTGCGTTTATAGTGTCCCACTTCATGGGCTAATACCGCAACCAACTCATCTGTTGTGTGTTCATTGACCAATGTATCATATAAAACGATACTTTTGCGACTGCCAAAACCACTAAAAAAAGCATTGGCTTTGGAAGAGCGTTTAGAGGCATCCATAATGAAAATATCATTGAGTGGAAAATTGACTTTTTGACTGTATTTTTCGATGGCTGAACGCAAATCTCCTGCTTCCAATGGAGAAAGTTTGTTGAAAATGGGGAGAAAAAAAGAGGTGTAAAATGTCACCATAAAGAGCGATAAAACCGTCAAAAATCCCCACGCAATCACCCAAAACCAGTCTTGGGTTACATCATAAATCCACGTCATCAAGGCTAAAATGCCTCCACCTAAAATGATGGTCAAAATAGCCCCTTTGATTTTGTCACCGATAAATGTACCAACAGTTGTTTTGTTAAATCCAAACTTTTCTTCAATGACAAAAGTGCGGTAAATGCTAAAGGGAAAACTGATGATTTCGCCCAATATCCAGAGTACTCCAAAGAAGCCCAATGAACGATACCAAGGCGTTGGGGTTTCCATGCTAATCATGTTGTCAATGTAGACGAATCCACCCAAAAATAAAAAAGCTAAAATTCCGACAAAGCTAATGGTTCTCGAAATTCTGGCTAAGTTTTGATTGGCTTTGGCATACTCTTGGGCTTTCCGATATTTTTCTTCATCATAAAACTCCTGTAATTCATCAGGAACGGTGGTTCTCCAACTTTTAGCGTTGAGCCATGAAAGATAGGTAGATAATAAAAACTCAAAAATAATAATGCCGATGATGAGGTAAAATAATGTATTTGCCATTTGGTTGGTTTTTCAGTTCTTTCTTTTTTTCAGTATTTTATTCCTGATTAAATCTTTGTCCATCATGGTAAATGGTATAATCGCCATTACCCAATTCATACAAAATCACTCGACCATATAACTTAAAACTGTTGATAATATTGATACTGACCTCTACTTTTTTGCCCTCATAAAACGCTTTTAGTCGCCCATCGACATCTACATACGCCACTACCCCATTGTAATATTCAAACTTGTCAGGTTGATAGGTTTCCAACACATGATTTTTGCCTTCATAATAGACGTTGAAGTAGTTTCGATCATCTACATAAATCAGTGTATTGTCAATGACATCGTAAAAGTTGGGAACAGCGGGCATAATTTCCGTTGGTTCCATAGCATCCACATCAATGAGATAAAAATTCTCTTGGTCATCAATATAAGCTGCCAATTGATCGCCTATCTTGTAAGATTGGGGCGGATAATCGGTTAAATCTACGACCTCGCCATTTCGCCACATTTTAAATTCCTCATAGTCATCCAAAAACAATACAAGATCGTGTCCAACTTTATAATTAAAAGTAATGGGCAATGCTTCTGTAATTTGTGAAAAGGTTTCATCTTTATAAAAACACAAGGCATTCAAATGATTGACAAAGGCCACACTGTTATCACTTGCTTTAAAAGAAATAGGGCGATTATTGGGCAAAGCGACGGTTATTTCATCGTCATAATAGACCTTCAATGATTGGTTATAATCTACAAAAGCCACCAAGCTATCGCCATATTCATACTGATCGTCATGCCCCAAACTCAAGGTTACATTTCGTCGATGATTGATGGCAGAAAAAACTTTATTGGTTCGATTGAGGACCAAGAATTGTGTAACAGTATAATCATTAAATACGTCTCGAAGATGCAATTCCTCCTTTCGTCCTTTGCGATAATACACGACTTCATCCCTTGAATTGAGATAGATGATATAGTCGCCTCCCAATGCAAATTTGGGGACTTCTTGATGGTCCAATTGTCTGATAAATCCATCCTCATAATATTGAAATCGTCCCATTCTATCCACATAAGCTGCCACATTCTGCGCCTCCACATACACACTCCCCAACAATATTAACAATAAACAAATATAGTTCAAACTTTTCATATTTTTAAAGATTTTTAGGAGAGAAAGGTTATTACTCTTTCATCGTCATGGGTCTCCCCGCTATCCACTATTATGGCGAAGCTTCGCAAAACCTCTTAGCTAACTCACTTTCGCCATAGCCGTTACTATCGGGTCTAGGTGGTTATGGCAGGTACTTCTTAGTACCAGAAATAGGGACGTAAAGTGACGATGTGACGTGAGGGGACGTTTGCTGTTTTTTAATCGAATTAATTCATTGATCTTTAACAAAAAAATGTTCCCTCATCCCAAAACCACGAAAAGAACCACC
>JAHDBB010000348.1 GCA_020630635.1 Chitinophagales bacterium | reverse complement strand
GATTTTTGCAAAAAATACGATATAGGCGAAGACGATATTCCACTCTCTACACTCATCAAACGGCATCAAAGAAGAGAAAAAAAACAGAAACTTTTACTGCCGTCAATCGGGAAACGCTCCTAAGCCTTATACTATATAGCTTTTCGCCTATTCTGTCAAAAAAGTAATGTCCTTTTTGCTCACATCCTTCCGTATTAGCTTTGTATCATGGCATACAAACTAGAATCGATCCTCTACAAATGCGGTCAACCACTCACGGGCGGACTCAAAACCATCGAATACATTCCTGAAGACTGGGTCGAATCCTTTCCGCTCTACGAACGGAACGACTATTGTCTCAACGACGAAATCGTATTGAAACCAACTCGCTTTTGGTTGCGAATGAAAGTTTTTGAGCGAACTGGAAAACTCTCAGAGCTAGAGAGAACAACAAAACACGGCAAATATTACGATTTGTCTATCCCTGCCACTATTCCAACCGCCAAAAAGGAATATAGAGGCTTTTTTAATCAAATGTCACAACATCGGTATATCCTCAAAATCCAAAACAACTTGGGCGACACTATAATAATAGGAGATAAGGAGCAACCGCTACAATTCAAGGCAAATATGGATTCGAGGGAATGGATTGGACAAAGATGGCAGCATGAAGTATTGTTTTTTGGAAAGAAAACCCACAAAGCCTATAACCTCGATGTCTAAAACAGTCCTTTAAACCTTCTCAAAAACACTAGATATTGTAATCAAATGAAAGGAAAAAAGACAATCGAACCGTATTTCACGATTATGACCGACACCGAAGCCAACGTTTCGGAACTGTTCCTATATGGTGTAATTGGAGAGAATTGGTGGTCAGAAGACGATAGCAATACTCAACACGATTTCATCAAAGCCTTTCGACCAATTGACCAAGAAGGTCATCGTATTAATATCCGTATCAATAGCCCAGGCGGATCGATGTATGATGGGAATGCGATCATCACATCCATCCAGAACGCAAAAGCAGAAGTACATACCTATAATGATGGAATAGCGGCAAGTATGGGCGGTGGGATTTGGTTTTCAGTACCGATAGAGCGAAGACACATGGCAAAAAATGCCTTGTTGATGTTGCATTCTCCTAGCAGTTACGCTTGGGGCAATGCAAAAGACTTGAGAAGTGTGGCGGATACGCTAGATAAGTTTGAAGAAACTTTCATCATGGTGATGGAAGAAAACACACACTTAGATGCTGCAACTATCAAAGAGCGATATGCAGATTATGAAGACCATTGGCTCACAGCAAGCGAAGTTTTAGAAGAGGGATTTATTCCTGAAATAGAAAACTACACATCCGAGTCCGAGATGCCCGACAATCCAACAGCGATGACTGAGGCACAACTCATCAAATTTTATGCTAAGAAGCCAAAAGGCGACAGTAGATATTTCGAAAACTTAATTCGGGCGATGGCAAAAGAGAAGCCAAAGCCAATTACGAAAAATACAGACATGAACATTGAAGAATTCAAGGCAAGCCTAGAAAAAGGTGATTTGACCAAAGAGGAAGTATTGGCAGCGATGAACGTTGATGAGAAAGTGGAAGAAACACCACCCACACCTGAACCAGTCGTTGAGGAAGAAGAGGATGATACAGATAAGAAGATAGAGGAAGCAGTAACAGCGAAAACAGCAGAATTGACTGCGACAGTCGAAAAGTTACAAGCGACTATCGACGGTTTTATGGCAGGAGCAGGAGCGGCACACACCCCAAAAGGGAAGAGACAAGACTTTGATGCAAAAGAGGAAGGAGAACTAGAGGCGTTTTTGAGCGACAAGCACGGAGCATAATTAATTTACTGAAAACAACTAGAAAAGCTAGGAGGGGAGAGTTGAAAGCCTTTCTTCCTAGCGACTAATTACAAATACTGACTATTATGGCAAAAGGATTTGCACCAACGATTGAGACGACTGTAGCAGGATTGAAAGAATATTACAGAAAGTATGAGTCTAAAATTTGGGCTTGTATTCATCAGAAATTAGTTTCTGAAATGTGTATGACACCATATCCTCGTATTCAAAGCGATTTGATTACAACCTCTTATGAGACAGGGGATATGCACCAACCATTCCGTTGTGAATTTGAACCGCTAGAGCTGGGCAAATTCAAAGTTCGAGTCAATAAAGCTCATCATGTCAAAATTGACAAGAGCCTTGGATGCTTGGAGGAATTGATTTGCACATTCCTAGGGCATTATGAACGACTTGGATTGGACCAAGAAGATCATAGAGCTAGGAATCGGGCTTTTTTGAACTGGATTTTGGTAGAACATTGGGGGGCGAAGATGGCAGAAGAGCGTGAATATGCTTCTTTCCGAGGTCGTAGAGATGATGCAGGGACGAGCTTCATGGATATGGCAGATGGTTGGGGAACTCAAGTTGATGACATGGTAGGAACGGGCGAATTGATTCCTATTCCAACTGGCGTTATCAACCAAGGTAACATTTTGGACAGAGTAGAACATTTCTTGAAAACCATTCCAAAAGCAGTCTTAGGCCGTAAGATGGGCAAATTGGTTATGTCTGAAGAAATGATGTGCTGGTTATGGTTTGACCGTCGCCAACAGTTTGGACAACATACCAATTACTACAACCCAACAGAACGAATCGTTTTAGATCCTTGGGGTGTGGAAGTGGTAGGATTGCCAGGTATGGCAGGCTCGCAAATGATTATGTACACACCAACTGAAAATTGGTTGCACCTCTATAATGAGCGAAACATGCCAACCAACTTCGATATTCAACCGAATCACAGATGTTTGGATTTATTGACAGATTACTGGACAGGTTACGGATTCCGTACTTGCAAGTATTTATATGTCAATGACCAACCTGCGGGAGAACTTCCAAAAGTTGAAGGCAGTTGCCCAGTATTGTTCATCTAATCCGAAAGGAATTAGACGAGAGTTTGAACTGATTTTTTTAAATAAAAATAAATATCGTGCCTACACCTGAAGAAAAGAAAGCACAAGAAGCTAAGGCTGCTGAATTGAAAAAAGCTGCTGAAGAAAAGAAAGCACAAGAAGCTAAGGCTGCTGAATTGAAAAAAACTGCTGAAGAAAAGAAAGCACAAGAAGCTGCAATTGAAAAACGTGCAGCGGCAAAAGCTGGGGAAGACCAAGCGAAATTGCTTGAACAAATTGAGTTGCTTAAAGCTCAAAAAGCAGCCCTGGAGAATCAAATCAAAACGGGAGGGGAACAACCAGTTGTGGTTATTCCAGGAACGTACACCGTGAAAGCTGGGCGATTCAAAGGCAAAAAATTCAAGTTCAAGGATGGAGCAGCCAATACGATGCTCAAACCTGGCACTCGACTAGGGAAAGGTGCAGTAAGTTCTAAGCGATTGCTAGAACTAGCGAATCTCAAAAACCCGAAGAACGAAGAGGAAACGTGGAAAAAAGAAGCAGCAACTGAAACGCTTGAATGGTTGGCTAAGATTGAATACAGTCTATTTGTCCAAGTCTAAACACCTACTTTGAAACCGATTATTTGAATATTAGTACAAGTAATTTGATATGAAAAATAACTTTTTTATTCCGCATATTTGGTCAACTTTATTGAGTCTTGCAGGAGCAAATGCTGCTGACAATTGCACGTGCAATGTCAGTACACCCGCAGGTACAAAAACCAAATTATACCTTGCACCAGTTTGTGAGATTGACACCATGCCCGACACGATAGCGGAAGGTGGTACTCCAACAACGATGGGCGATGAGGTTTGCTTGGATGGCGATATTGTATTTGATACAACGACCGCAGGCGAAGGCTATTGGAGAGAATATGACATCATCCAATATTCTGGGGCCCACATCAATACCTTGGTTGGAGAAAAAGGATCTCGTTCATTTGACAATGACATTGTTTTTGAATTAGCTGGTACAGAAAAGGAACAACTAGGTTTTGCAAAGTGTGTAGCCAATGGCTGTTTCGTTGCAATGTTAGAAACCAAGTCTGGACTATTGCGAGGAATTGGCGACCCTGAAAATTCTGCATCTTTTGAAAGTATTGTTTTGAATACTGGTGCAGCTTCTTCTGACCCGAACAAAGGCATCTACACGCTGCGAAGCAATGATGCTTGTCCGAGTTGGGTGTACGACGGCGTAATCGACGTAACACCAAACCCATAATTCCAAACCCAATTTTTTGACTATAATTTTCAGACATGAATAAGAATGAAGCATTAACGAACACTTTACCAAAAGCGGTTGAAGAAAAATACAACGTAGTAGGTTTGGAAGATTTTCCCACCTCGAAGCGTATCAAAGTCCGTGTCGGTACTCGATACCAGTTAATTGATTTTGAAAAAGTTACAGTCGCAAAAGTTAAGCGACTCATCAAAAAAGGCTGCAAATACTTCGCCGAAAAATCGAAGAAAAAAAGTACAGCAGTCACTACTACTTAGGAAGTTTACTCATAACTAGAATTTGAAAGGCGTTGGCATTTGCCAATGCCTTTTTTTGATAACAGACAAAAATGGCATTACGAAAAAAAATAGAAGCATGGTTGGCATTGCCTACTTATTTGAGAGATTGGCAAGAGGCGGTTCTATTGTATTCGTTTTGCAAAAACCAACGTAGTGGCTTACTCCTGAGCATTACAAAAGGTCAATCTTTGACCAACGAGAAGATTCTGGAATACGAGTTTGAGCGACAGCTCGACCTATTGCCGACTGCGAGTGTTGAGGTCGAAGCAATCGCCCCGTCTCAATCTGCTCAGATAGTGGTTGAAGCTCCTAGTGTCGAATTGCCCTTTGCGATGCGACAAGTGTATCAAGAGATAAGCGACCTCAAAGCTAAACGCCAACATTATCACGGTTTGTTGTCTGTATTTGAAACGGAAGCTGAACGCTACGAGGCAGCCCAAGAGGTACTTTCTTGTACGCAGCTTTTGGACGAACTTTGGGATAAGGTCTATAATTGGAAAACGGCTCGTATCGTCCCGAAAACTCGGCAGATAGAAGATTCGGAAAAAAGAATGAAACGAATCGGCAACCTCCGAAGCTATATTTCAAAATATCGAAAATGGATCGTAGCTGCGACTGATGAAACACAAAAGCGAATATACAGCGAGAAGCTCGCAGGCTTTATTTCAGAACTCAATAGCTTACAATGAGCGATACTACTATTCAAAAAATCCGTGAGCATATCCTAGAGGGTTCGCCCTTGACGGAAAAGCAAACCGAATTGTTTGAACGATACAAGTCCGTGTTTCGATTATTGTCCAAGCACAAAATCAAAAGCGTAGTCGTCAAGAAGCTAAAGGCACTTGATGCGACCCGTGAACGCTCAAGTATTTTGAGAGACATCAAAGCCGCCGAAAAGTTGTTTTGTGAGGTAGAGAAATATGAAAAGGAATTTTTGAGAATGATGGTGGTCGAGGATGCGATGCAGGATATACAGATGTATAAGAAGCTCATCAAAACCGAATTGAAAAAAGGAGCTAAAACGAATTATAATGTCGTAGAAATATTACAGAAGCTCAAAGCCGATGCGACGAAGAATCTAATCAACTCGGCAGGCTTGAAAGAGACAGATATGGAGATGCCCAATTTTGCGAAATTGGAAAATCATACCTATCAAATCAACATTGACAGTACAACGCAGAACTTGATGCAGCTCCTAGAGCAAAATATGCGAGGTGGTGCATTTGATTTAACCAGGGTTTTTAATGACCAAATACTTGACTTAGAAATTGAAGACGATGAACGTAGAATACTTGGAACTGATTAAGATTTTTTTGGTAGTGGTGGTTGCTCGACTCATAGAGAAGGGCTTTCCACTCTTAGCCAATAAGCAAAAGCACAAGCAACAGCTCGAACTCAAGCAGCTCGAACGCTCGATTGAAAATGATTTCAACCAACAGGCGGTTAATAATGACCATGTGGCGAAGTTTCTGAAGCGAAAGCTCAAGACTTACAATAGTGGATTCATTACTACGGCGAAACGGCACAACGGTACCGTCAATTCAGATGGCTCACATCAATGGAAGTATTCTTTCAAAATATCGGTCATAGACGATGCTTTAAAAATGCGAGAGATTCCTAATATCAAAGAGGAGTTTCTCAACCGTCCACTAGAAGATGCTCCAAACCTATTCGGACAACTCAAAGCCAACAATTACTACATCTGTCAAGAATTGAGTCTTTGTGGCGATGCGATATTCCGTAACAAATTGGAACAACTCGGTGTGATAGGCTTCGCAGTAGTACAAGCCAATGAGATGAAAGATTATCTTTTTGTCTTGTGGTTCGATGGCTACTTGAAAGCCGATGGCGTGGACGCACCGAACGGCTTAGAACAAATAATTTTAAATGACTTCAAATCTATTGCGGATTTGTTGTAGAGTTTTTTTTATAAAAAATAATATTATGACTACTATATTTAATAGAAAGGAGATTAAAACGAACTAGGCAAAAAACTGGTAGGTATTTTATCAGAAGGTTTGTAAAATAATTCATTTTCCCAACAGCAGCGATTCGTACTCGCTGCTGTTTTTTTTTATGTCCTTTTCCTTCCTCCAATTTCGCTGCATATTTGAAATATGTTAGCGACCATTACCTTGCGAGAAGTCTTAGAGCAGATGAAAGCCACGGATGAGGCTGGTCAGCTGATCCCCTTTTCGATTACGGTCATTGCCAACAACAAGCAAAAGAAAACAGGCGGTCAAATTATCGACTATCCAAAAGCAATTGCAGTGGCCCACAAAGGCGAAGCTCAGCAGGAGCAGACTAGCGAAGGCGTTCCATCACAGCCTCGTCTCTCCAAGAATCCGCTACATTTCAAAAATTCTACTAGAAACATAGAGGAAATTGTGGGCGGTCATCGTACCA
>JAHDBB010000347.1 GCA_020630635.1 Chitinophagales bacterium | reverse complement strand
GGAGTGGAGTAGGGCATTGAATTTTGATGGCATCAATAGACGCTTTGCCACAAACCCCACAGCTTGAAGTCGTATAAAAATGTCGTTCCAACTTCTTGAGATCAAGCACTATGTTTTCATTAAGTTCGACTCTGACAATATTGCCAAAGACCTCTTGTTTGCCCAAGTCTGTACAATGCTTGATGCTATAAATATCTTGGTAAGATTCGATAATCCCTTCAGTATACAAAAAGCCAATTGCCAACTCAAAATCATTGCCAGGCGTTCGCATCGTGACAGAAATACTCTTTTGTTGACGATCTGTTTTATTCCCAAATCCCAAGCGAATTTCTAAAGGCTCTTCGACGGCTAAAAAATCAATTTTAGGTGTTGATTGATTAGCATTTACCTTGACGATGGGGATTTGAGAGATGTTTTTCATGTTGCCTGCATTTATACATTCACCCCAACCGTCTCCACCCAGAACTTCATCAACAAATTTCTCGCCATCACTCGCCTTCCATCTTTACTAGAACGAGCATCCGAAATAGGTGTAAATGCTTGGTCTATCAATCCCATAGCATGTTCAATATGAGAACGCTCCCAACGCTTGCCCAACAAATATTCTTCCGCTTCTTTTGCACGTTTGGTCATCGCAGCCATTCCACCATAGACCAATCGAATATCTTTGACGACTTCATCTTCATCCAATTCAAGACGGAAACCAGCACTTACGGTTGAAATATCCAAGTCCTTGCGTTTAGAGATTTTGTACCATTTTACATGGACATTTTCGGCAGGTTTAGGAACTAAAATGTGCGTGATAATCTCGTCTTTTTCCAATAAGGTCGCACGATAACCAGTGATGAAATCCAGGAGTCGAATGGTGCGTTCACCCCTCACGCTTTGTACAATAACGCTGGCATCATACGCCATCAAAATAGGTGGAGTGTCGCCAATTGGAGACGCACTTCCCAAGTTACCGCCCATCGTCGCCAAATTGCGAATTTGTAAAGAACCGAAGACGGCTAAAGTATCATACAAGGCGGGAAGTATCTCTTGACAATAGTTCTTTATTTCTTCCAAAGTTGCTCCACTTCCGATGATAATATTTTTGCCCAAATCCTCAATTTGTTGCAATTCTTGGATACCTGATAAGTCAATTAAAGAAGGCAGCAATTCTTTGTTTTTGGTTACTTTTAAAGCCAAATCTGTTGCGCCATTGATAAGCAAAGCTTCTGGTTTTTGGCGACGCAAACCCAATGCATCTTTCAAGTTTTTGGGTTGAAAATAAGTTTGCTTTTCGGTATAAATATGAATGCTGCGTTGATGATGTTGGATGTGATAAAGGAGTTGTTTGACCTCATTTTCTTTTTCCTCAAAATGGTCTTTACCCTCGTTTACACACGACTGAATGGCTGCTTCAATGATAGGACGATAACCTGTACAACGACAAAGATTGCCTGTCAAAGCATCGTCTATGACTTCTCTTGACGGATTTTGATGATTTTTGTATAAGGCAAACATCGACATAATAAAGCCAGGTGTACAATAACCACATTGACTCCCGTCAGTATCAACCATCGCTTTTTGAACAGGATGCATCTGGTCAGAAGTCCCAACATTTTCGACGGTTATCAATTGTTTTCCTTGCAACATCGGCAAGAAGATCAAGCAAGAATCACAGGCTTTATAAGTGAGATTTCCTTCTGCATTTATGCTTGCCAAGACAACAGAACATGCACCGCAGTCTCCTTCTGCACAGCCTTCCTTCGTTCCCTTGTGATTGGGCAATGAACGCAGGTAGTTTAAAACAGTCGTTGTCGGAGTATAAGGTGAGTTTTTAAAGTCAATCTCGACGATTTTATTATCTAAAACAAACTGGATGGTTGATTGTATCATAAGTCTATATTTTGGGTCAATAGTCCATCGTCAATAGTCGATAGTTTTATATTTATATTCGATTTATTTTTTCTTTGTGTAATAGTTTTGATTAGGAGAGAACGGTTATTACTCTTTCATCGCAATAGGTCTCCCCGCTATCCGCTATTATGGTGAAGCCTCGCAAAACCTTTTAGCCCTTCTTTTTCACCATAGCCGCTACTATCGGGTCTAGTTGGTTATGTATAGTACTTCTTAATGTCAGAAGATGGGACGAAAGGGACGATCTTGGGGCGTAAAGGGACGTTTATATTTTACTAGGCGACAAAACAATTGATGAACTGAAAATGCTCCCTCGTCCCAAAACACAAAAAGAACCGCAAACGTCCCATCGTCTCCAAAGCACGAAAAGAGCCGCAAACGTCCCATCGTCTCCAAAGCACGAAAAGAGCCGCAAACATCCCATCGTCCCAAAGCACAAAAATAACCTCAACGACGTTCCCTCGACTTATCTTCAAACTTATCCAACATCTTCTCCTCGACTCCCAATAAACGAGACCGTACATCAATGAGCTTTGCCAATATCGAAATAGCAATCTCCGAAGGTGTTTGAGCCAACAAAGGAATCCCCATCGGTGAATCAATTCTCGAAATCTGTTCTTCTGTCAATTGTCCACTTGTCCGATAAATCTTTTTAGCCATCTCCATTTTTCTAAGGCTACCGATCATTCCCAAATAGGCAAAATCTTGTTGAGCGCAATAGGCGGTAATCGCTCTATCAAAAGCGTGATCGTGTGTCATAACAGCGATAAAGGTATCTTGGTCAAAAATCAGTTTTTCAAAAGCCAATTCGTAATGTTGAGGAATCAAGGTAAAGTTTTGGTCCTCAAAATCCTTTAATTGTTCCACTCGATCATCAATGAGGGTGACATGAAAGTCTAATTGATGGGCTAAGTTGGCTAGAGCCTTTCCAATATGTCCTGCACCAAAGATATATAAAGCCTTTTTATTCATAACAGGTTCGATGAAGATTTCGACAGATCCACCACAACACATGCCATGATCATGTACAAGGGCATGTTGAAAGACCTCTGCCTTTTGAGATTGGATGATACCGAGTGCATCTTGTATCACTTTATGTTCTAAGCTACCTCCACCAATCGTCCCGTAAATTTGACCATCTTCCAAGACCAGCATTTTAGCCCCAATCTTACGAGGCGTAGAGCCTTTGGTATGGATGACCAAACACAAAGCCGCTTTGGTGCGACTATTCTCTATTTCATACAGTTTTTGATAAATATTAGACATCCACTAATTTTAACCTATAAAATTAATCATTCTAACGCATAAAATGGATAATTTCTAAAAAAAAATATTGGCTCACAAATCTTTGAAAAACAAGCCTTATCGTTGTTTCTTTTACATCAATATAGAATATAATAAAAAAATAATTCTATGAAAGCCGATACTTTTTATCTTTAATCCTTCCTAATAACACCCTTCTTAAAAACATTTAATATAATATATCCTAATCAAATCTTATGAACTTGGCAAACGATATGGAGAAACTACTGGTAGAAGACCCAACTGCCCTGTTAATTAACTTGGAGACGGATCAAGATGATGATAGACCGGTCTATATTGCAGGGAATTTTAATGGGTGGCGAGATGAAGATCCTGCTTTCCGATTCCATAAATTAGAAAAGGGTAAATATGTATATGAGTTTCCCAAATACATGAAGCTAACTTATCCAATTCAATACAAATACACCAAAGGCAATTGGCGACATGTAGAATTGGATGCTTATGGGAATCCTATTCGCAATCGTGTTTTAGATGATCCTACTGCTCAAATTGAGGATGTTGTACCTCGCTGGCTCAACAATGGAGCCTCTTATAATGCTGACTTGTTGCCTCAAAAAGTATTGGTAGATGAAGATTTTTATCTTCCTCAATTAGATCGAACCAGACGTATTTGGGCATTACTTCCTCACGATTATCATGAGACGGATCGACATTATCCTGTGATCTATATGCAAGATGGACAAAATCTCTTTGATGAGAATGCGGCTTTTGGAAGTTGGTCCATTGATAAAAAAATGGCGGTATTAGCTGAGAAAAACAAGCATGAGGTCATTATTATTGCCATTGACCATGCAGGAAAAGAACGCATTACGGAATTTGCTCCCTTTCATACGGAGCGTTTCAAGCGAGGAGATGGACGAAAATATATCCACTTTATAGCAGATACGCTCAAGCCCTTTATTGACCAAACCTATCGAACCTTACCAGACCGAGAATTTACAGGTATTGGTGGCAGTTCAATGGGCGGTTTGGTAAGTATCTATGCAGGATTGGTGCGACCAGAAATATTTGGACGCTTGTTGATCTTTTCGCCCTCTTTGTGGATGATTCCCAACATCTACTTCAGAGCAATAGATTTTAGTAATCCTTACGACTCACGGGTTTATATCTATGCAGGAGCAAAAGAAAGTGAAACAATGGTTGAGAACATTCACCGTCTCCGAGATGTTGTAAAACAAAAGAAGCAGAATGAAGCCCAAATACACATGCGTATTTCGATAGATGAGTTTGGACAACATACTGAATATTTTTGGAGTTCCTATTTTCCAAAAGCTATAGATTGGCTATTTTTTCAATCATAGCGTTTCTTTTTCTATTGTCTCTTCTGTAGTAAAAAAACTCTTTTGCCTCTTTTGTGTTAAAAAACGTCTTTACTATTCAATATTTTACTACATTTGCGTCAATCTTTTTACCAAACACGAGGCTATGTGAACACACAAATTAACTTTTATGAAATTTGCAAAACTTACTATTCTTCTCTCAATTTTTATCTTTTTTAGCCACCAAGAAACCAAAGCCCAAACACATTCAGTTGCCAGAGAATGGAACGAATTGCTATTAGAGTCCATTCGTAATGACTATGCTAGACCTACCGTACACGCTCGTAATCTTTATCATGCATCCATTGCTATGTATGATATATGGGCAGTGTTTGACAGTACGGCTGTTCCTTTCTTTTTGGGGCAAACAGTAGATGGTTACAATGTTCAGTTCAATGGATTTACACCTTTAGGAAATTTTAATAGTGGACAAGCAGCCATAGAAAGAGCCATGAGTTATGCGATGTATCGCTTATTGAGCCATCGTTTTGCCAACTCTCCCAATGCTGCTTACCTACAAAGTCAGTATGATGCCTATATGACATCCAAGGGCTATATGCTTAATAACAACTCAACCAATTATAATTTTGGGTCTGCGGTTGCATTAGGGAATTATGTAGGGCAACAACTCATCAATTTTGGTTTACAAGATGAGAGCAATGAGGTCAATGGCTATGTCAATACCTCTTATACACCTGTCAACGATCCAATGGTGATGCAAACCAATTTTTCAGGAAACCCAGATATTACAGACCTCAATCGTTGGCAACCATTAAGTTTTAGTGTATTTATTGATCAAAGCGGAAATGTTACTGGCGGTACGACTCCCGACTTTTTGAGTCCAGAATGGGGAAGCGTAAGCCCTTTTGCTTTGTCAACAGATGATTTGACCATCAATACTCGAAATGGTTTTGATTATTGGGTTTATCACGATCCTGGAATGCCTCCTCAAATAGATGTAAATACAGGAGCCATGTCAGAAGAATACCAATGGGGTTTTGCTTTAGTATCCGCTTGGTCATCACATTTAGATGCCAATGATCCTACCTTGTGGGATATTTCACCTGCTAGTATTGGGAACGTACAAAATTATCCAACCGATTTTGCAGGAATGCAACAATTCTATGATCTTGAAAATGGAGGAGATCCGGGAACAGGACACAATATCAATCCTAAAACGGGTTTGCCTTATACTCCTCAAATGGTCAAAAGAGCCGATTATGCAAGAGTGCTAGCAGAATTTTGGGCAGACGGACCCGACTCAGAAACACCTCCTGGACACTGGTTTACAATATTGAATTATGTAAACGATCATCCCGAATTTGAAAAACGTTTTGAAGGAGTGAGTGCAGTGATGGATGACTTGGAATGGGATGTAAAAGCGTATTTTTGTCTAGCGGGAGCCTTGCACGATGCAGCCGTAGCGGTATGGGGTATCAAAGGCTGGTATGATTACATTCGTCCTGTTTCAGCGATTCGAGCAATGGCAGAATATGGACAAAGTTCCGATCCTAGTTTACCTTCTTATCACATAGCAGGATTGCCTTTAATTCCTGGTTTGATAGAATTAGTAGAGCCAGGCGATCCTTTCGGAAGTGCTCATATCGGCAAAGTCAAAGTATATGCGTGGCGAGGTCCAAGTTACATCAATAATCCTGCAACAGATGAAGCAGGAGTAGGGTGGATTTTAGCAGAAAACTGGTGGCCCTATCAACGTCCTTCTTTTGTAACACCCAACTTTGCAGGTTATGTATCAGGGCATTCTACCTTTTCAAGAGCAGCGGCTGAAGTAATGACTGCCCTTACAGGAGATGCATTTTTTCCGGGTGGAATGGGCGAATTTAATGCCGACCAAAATCAATTTTTAGTATTTGAAGAAGGACCAAGCACAGACATTGTTTTACAGTGGGCAACCTATCGAGATGCTTCTGACCAATGCAGTCTTTCCAGAATTTGGGGCGGTATTCATCCACCAGCAGACGATATTCCAGGACGTTTTATTGGAATGGAAATCGGTGTCAATGCTTTTGAATTAGCCAAGTCTTACATTTACGGTTTTGAATGTCCAAGTTACTATGAAATCGTCAATGATTCTTTGATTTCATCTTATTATCATGCCAAAGATTCTATCTACTCCAATTGCTTATTGAGAAATAATACGACGGTTGATTTTAAGGCAGGAAAGTGTATTGATTTAGACAATGGATTTGAGGTCAAAGTGGGAAGTGAGTTTTCAGCGGAGATAGAAGTCTGTCCTTAATCTTATCAAAAACAATTATAACAATCAATCGGATTGCTAGCTTACATTTGGTCTAGCAATCCGATTTTTT